>CAIRDL010000945.1 GCA_903877345.1 uncultured Oscillochloris sp.
CCAGCCTGCCCACCATCCAGGAACTCAAGGATCGGGCGCGCTCGTTCACGGATCGCGTGGCCCGCGCCGCCGATGAGTTCGGCACCGGGATCGAGCGGGCCGCCGTGCGCGGAGCCTCCGATGTCGAGCGCACCACGGTTAAGGTGGACGAGTGGGTTGATCGAGCGGTGAAGAGTTAGTCCGTTTGACACGAACTTCGCAGGGCCAAGGGTGCTGAACACCGTTGGCTAGGCCGAGGAGCGTGGGGAAGCGAGAGTGCGGGAGGCTTCCCTCCCGCCATTCTCTCCCTCCTCTACGCTCCTCTGTTTTTTAGACAAGGTTTCAGGTGCCAGGTTTCAGATTTACCGCTCGTAGTGCAGGCTTCCAGCCTGCCGACGCGCATCTGGCAGGCTGGAAGCCCGCACTACGGGTAGCGCATCCTGTAAAGCACCCGCGAACCTTGTCTTACTCAGATGTGCCTTCGCTGCCTGCACTAGAACGAAGTGGTTCACCCCTATGCAGATCGTTATCCTCGGCGCGGGTTATGCCGGCCTCCGCGCTGCCCTCGACCTCGATCTCCTGTTGCGCGAGCGCAAGCGGACGGATACGGTGATTTTGGTTGACCAATGCCCGTACCACCAACTGGTTCAAGTCCTCCACCATACGGTCGCCTCCAGTGCGCCTGTCCAGGAGGCGATTTACGATCTGGCGACGCTGTTGAGCAAAAGCAAGGTGCGTTTTGTGCAGGGCCGGGCCGCTAAGCTCGCCCCGCAGGCTTGTCAAGTCATTCTGGAAGATGGGCAGCTTTTGACCTACGACCGACTGGTGATCACCTTGGGCGCGGAAACGGCTTACCAAGTGCCTGGTGCGGAGGCCAACACTCTCGATTTGCGGACGTACGAACACGCCGTGCGGCTGCACAATCACCTGATCGCCCAGTTTACCGCCGCCGCCAAGACAAGCGACCCGCAGGAGCAGCGCATGTTGCTGACGACGGCCATTGTGGGCGGAAGTTACACCGGCTGTCAGTTGGCGGGCGAACTCGCCGCTTGGGCTGATGATCTTTGTCGTGAGACCGGCGCACCCCGCCCGCAGGTGCGGATTGCGCTACTCGAACGCGGTCACTTGCTGCTACGGGATTTCGGCCTGTGGGCGACGCGTGAGGCCGAACGCGCCCTTGATAAGCTCGGCGTGAGCGTCTATCTTGACACCTCCGTTGAGTCGGTTGAACCACGGGCGCTGCTCGTCGAAGGTGGGCAGGTGTTGCGCGCCGCCACGCTGGTCTGGGCTGCTGGCGTGAAAGGCCCCGACCTGTTGCGGGCCTCCGGGCTGCCGGTTGACGCCACGGGGCATGTGCGTACCGACCGCTTCTTGCGCGTCCTGGAAAACCCCCTGATCTTCGCCGCCGGCGATTGTGCCGTCATTCCCGACCCGTTTGCGGGCCAAGTACCCGCCACGGCTTCATATGCAATGCGCCAGGGTTCGCATCTCGCCGATAGTCTGATGGCCGAGCTTGAGGGCCGTGAGCCGCGCCTGTATGATCCGGCCCGCCTTGGGGGGTTGGTTTCTCTCGGCCCTGAATATGCGGTCGGCAACCCGCTTGGTATCCCGCTTACGGGCTATCCGGCGGTGCTGATGAAGAAGAGCATCGAGCGCTGGTATCGCTTCCTGTTGACAGATCAAAGCTGACTACTTACACTAGATTCACAGCTTTCATCTTTCTAAACTTCTGGACAGCTAGGATAAGGTGCGTTATAATCGCGCCATTCGGGGACGCGCACGGCTTTGGGCCGCGAGGCCACCCAACCGCATCGAGGCTCTAAGGCGCAATGTCGCCAACCGTCCTCGCACTGTAGCGGGGGTGTTTCTCTTACCGTTGGAGAGCCGCAAGCTGTTGCGGCTCCACTGGGTTTCCGCGCCTAAAGGACTTATTCTATGAGTGGAACGCCGCAAACTCGCTCGACCGACGCTTTGCTGGAACCGCTCGGAACTACAGATACACCTTCAGCCTCGCCCGTTCCGCTCCGTGATCCGGCCACGATCCGCCCGTTACGCATCCTCCTCGTTACTCCCAAAGGCAAAAAAGAGGAAGACACGAGCCAAAAGGCCCTCTTCTCAATGGCAGTCGGCGTGCTCGTAAGTATTACGCCGCAGCAGCATGAGGTTGAGTTGGCCGATGAGATCTTCGGCGATACCATCAATTACGCGGGCAAGTACGATCTGGTTGGCATCACCACGCGCACGCTGAACGCCACGCGGGCCTACGAGATCGCCGACGCCTTCCGTGTCCGTGGTACGCCGGTGGTGCTTGGTGGCGTCCACGTCTCCTTCAACTACGATGAGGCGCTGGTTCATGCCGATTGTGTGGTTAGCGGTGAGGCTGAACACCTTTGGGCCGCCTTGCTCCAGGATCTGGTTGACGGCAAACTCCAGCGCCGCTACGAGGCGCAAAACTTCCCGCCGGTGAACGAGGTGCCGAGCATTGACTACGAGCGCATCTTCCGCGCTAGTAAGCGCGGCAAGGTTGACTCGCGTAAGTCAATTCCGATCTACATCACTCGTGGCTGCCCCTTCACCTGCTCGTTCTGCGTCACGCCTAACTTCACCGGGCGGCTCTATCGTTCGCAAGAGCCGGAGGCGATTCGGCAGCAGATTGCCACTGCTAAGCGGGTCTGGTTCCGCGAATCGCGCTACGGCACCAAACCCTGGTTTATGTTCACCGATGAAAATCTGGGTGTGAACAAGCCGCGTATGTGGGAAGTGATGGAGGTGTTGGCCGAGTGCAACATCCGCTTCAGCAGTTTTATCAGTCTGAAATTCCTGGATGATGCGAAGACGGTCGAACTGTTGGTGAAGGCGGGTTGCGCGATGGCTCTGGTGGGCTTCGAGTCGATCAACCAAGAGACGCTGAAAGCCTATAACAAGGGCCGGATCAACACCGCCGCCGACTACTCGCGGATTATCAGCGACTGCCGCAAGGCGGGGCTGCCCATTCAGGGCAACTTCCTCGTCAACCCGGCAATTGACACCTATGAGGACATGGACGCGACCGTGAAATTCGTGGTCGAAAATGCCCTGGTGATGCCGATCTACTCGATCCTTACGCCCTATCCTGGTACCCAACTGTACCTAGACTATAAGGCCCAGGGGTTGGTGGTTGATGAGGATTGGGACAAGTACACGGCCCACAACTTGGTGGTGCGCTGTGACCGCTACGACCCCTACGAGTACCAGATCACGTACTTGGAGCATTTCCTGGGCATGTTTACGTGGCGGGCGAATATTCGCCGGGTGCGAAAAAATAGCAGTCGGTTGATCGCCACGGTGACTAGTTTGGTCTTCCGGCGCAATCTGCAAGACCAGCTTGCGAATTGCAAGGCGGGTGTGCGCCGCCCGGTGTCGCAAGAGCATTTGCGCCGCCCCACGCCGGTTGAAGAGCCACCCGTTGAGTCGCTGGTCGGAACGGACTAGGCTAGGTCGGCGGAAAGACGCTACGTTTTTAACCACGAAACCCATGAAGATTACGCAGGCGCAAGCTCCTGGGTTTGTAAGGCAGAACATTCTATGAGTTCGCTGATTGAGTCGGAGACGGTTGAGCAGGTGCGGCGACCTTTCATCGCCCCGACCAAGCGCAAGAAGTGGCTGGTCATCCAGCCTAAGTCTGACACCCCCCTGATGGTCGATTCTGGCAAGGTGAGTATGCCACTCAATTTGCTGATGGTCGCCACGCAGGCAAAGGGCCATTTTGAGATTGATTTTCTTGATGAGCGGATTGGCGATAAAGTACCCGATGATCTCTCGGAATACGATATTATCGCCATGACTTCGCGCACGCTCAATGCGCGGCGGGCCTACGCCATTGGCGACAAGGCGTTGGCGCAGGGCAAGCAAGTCATTCTTGGCGGCGTTCACCCCACGATGATGCCCGACGAGGCGCTGCGGCATGCCTCTTCGGTTGTCTTTGGTGAAATCGAGTCGATCTACGATGAGCTTACCCAAGATATTTATGAGGGTACGCTCAAGCCACTTTACAAGCCGGAAGCGGCGGCGGGTTGGAAGTCGCTGACGGAGATGGCGCACCCCGACTTCAGCTTTGCCCGCCGCTCAAAGCACACGAGCAACTACTCGGAACGGCTGCCGTTGCTCGCGACCAAGGGCTGCCCTGTCGGTTGTAACTTCTGTTGCACGCCGCGCATCTATGGCAAGACCTTCCGTACCCGCGAATTGGAGCACATGCTCGCCGAGATTAGGTCGCACCAAAGCTTTGCCGGGCGCGAGAACGTGCGCTTCTCGTTTATGGACGACAACATCTGCTTCAAGCCCGCCTACGCCGAAGAGCTTTTCAATGCGCTGGTTGGTCTGGGGACGAAGTGGAACGCCAATATTTCGATGAACTTCCTCGAGAAGGCCGAGTTTGTGGATCTGGCGGCCCAGGCGGGTTGCGAGATGTTCAATGTTGGCTTCGAGTCGGTTTCCCCTGAGACGATTAAGTATGTGCATAAAGGCTCGAATCGGGTAGGCCGCTACGAAGAGATTGTCGCCAACGTGCATAAGCGGGGCATCGCTATTCAGGGCTACTTTATCTTTGGTTTTGATACTGACACCCCGAGCAGCTTTCAACACACCTTTGACTTTATTATGAAGAACCGGATCGAGTTCCCGGTTTTCACGATTGCCACGCCTTTCCCCGGTACGCCGTGGTATGAAGAGATGAAGCCGCGCATCGTGCAGCATGACTGGAATAAGTACGATACGTTCCATTACATGTACGAGCCGGAGAAGCTGCCGAAAGAGCAGTTTCTGAAGAACTTTATTAAGGTACAGCGGGCGATCTACTCGTGGCCGGCGATTTTGCAACGGCTTGGCCCGCGTAAGCCGGATTGGGTTTGGTTGGTCAATCTGGCGATGCACTATTTCTCGCAGCGGCTGACGCCGGAGACGTTTCTGTAGGTTTCTGTGCAAAGCCGGAGCGATCTGACGCAAAGCCGCAAAGCCGCAAAGCCGCAAGCAGCGCGTAGGTTTTCAGATTAAACGTGTTAGCCCATCACAACCCCTTCCCCGGTGCGGGAGGGGGTTGTGGTGTGTGGGGCGTGGCAGCGGTTGCGTCAAGCTGTGGTAGAATCAGGCACGGTTTCAGTTAGCACGAGAGGTTCGCCCCATGTTCGTGCAAGAACAGTTCATCTCGATCAACACCACCCCCGAGGTCGTGGAGAAGCACCTGACCGATGCAGCGCTGTTGCCCCAGTGGCGCTCGCCGTTGTTGGTGCTTGAGAACCAACAGGGTACCTTGATGGCCCTCGGCAGTAAGTACACCGCCCGTCTGCTCACGCTCTTCCTTGCCACAGGTGCCGACTATACCGTCGCCGAGCGGGATAAGAGCCACATTCTGCTTCGCATTGATGGGCTGTGGGTGGGCAAAGAGTTGTGGCGCTGGTGGGCCGATGGGTCGCGCACGGTGCTGCAAAATCGGGTCGAGTACGATGTGCCCAATGTGGCGCTGAGCGTGTTCGTGGGTGGGTTGGTGCGCCCCGTCGC
>CAIRDL010000946.1 GCA_903877345.1 uncultured Oscillochloris sp.
AGGTTTTATGGCAGCAACGCTCCTCGACGGTCGGCTTCTCGCCCAAGAACTCAAGGCTGAGGCCCATGCCGCAATCATCACCTTGACCGCAACGCTTGGGCGTGCGCCCAGCCTCGTCGTCGTGCAAGTCGGCAATGACCCCGCTTCGTCGCGCTACGTGCGTACCATCGGCAAACTCTGCAACAGCGTCGGGGCCACATTTCATCTTGAACTGTTGGCCCCGGATGTGTCCCAGGCCGACCTTTTGGCGATCATTGCAACGCTGAATGACGAGCAAGCGGTGGACGGTATCTTGGTGCAAATGCCGCTGCCCGCGCACCTCGACACCACCGGGGCGATTCTGGCGATCAACTATCAGAAGGACGTTGACGGGGTACACCCGATTAACGCCGGGTTGTTGGCCCAAGGTCGCCCCGGCATTGTGCCGAACACCCCGGCGGGCGGGATGGAGTTACTCCAGCGCAACGGGATTGTCTTGCGAGGCAAACGGGCGGCAGTGGTCGGGCGCAGCGCCATTGTTGGTCGCCCGTTGGCCCAGTTGCTGCTTCAGGCTGACGCCACGGTGACAATCTGCCATTCGCGCACGGCTGACCTTGGGGTGGTGCTGCGTGAGTGCGAGATTGTGTGTGTGGCGGTCGGCAAACCGGGTCTGATCACGGGCACCATGATCCGTCCGGGGGCGGTGGTGGTTGACTTCGGCACGAACGTGTGCGCCGACGGCAGCTTAGTTGGTGATGTGGCGTTCGCCTCGGTGGTCGAGGTGGCCGGAGCACTCACGCCGGTGCCGGGCGGCACTGGGCCAGTCACCAATACGATGTTGCTGCGGAATCTGATCCACGCCGCTCGGGCGCGTTTGCTCGCGTAGCGGGGGATCGGGGGTCGGGGATTGGGTATTGGGGTTGGGGGATCGGGGATCGGGGATCGGGGATCGGACCCCACCAGGGATTTCCGGGAGGTTGCACTTGACCTAGCACCTGGTACCTGAAACCTGGCACCTGGCACCTGACCCCTGACCCCTGACCCCTGATCCCTAACCCCTGCCCCCTGACCCCTGACCCCTGACCCCTGACCCCCGACCCCTGACCCCATTGAGGTAGCGCATGAAGATCCTCGTTCTCGGCGCTGATGGACGCGCCCACGCCTTGGTCTGGCAGCTTTTCAACAGCACGACCGCCGATGTGCTGGTTGCCCCTGGCAACGGCGGGACAAACCTGTTGGCCCCAATGGTCGAGCTTGATCCGGGTAACGCACTCGAAGTCGCACGTTGGGCATTTGACGAGGAGGTTGAACTGATCGTGCCCGCCGACAGTACCTCCTTGGCCGCCGGCCTAGTGGATGAAGTCATCGCCATGCACATCAGCGTCTGGGGGCCGCCGCAACGGGCCACGCGGATCGAACGGAGTCGCTGCTACGCCCACACGTTTCTCGAACGCCACGGCCTGCCGATGGCGACGGGGCGGGTTTGCGCTGACCTCGCCACCGCCGAGAAGTATCTGGCCGCACGACCCTTGCCGGTGGTTATTAAAGCTGACCAACCCGACTTGGGCGAGTCTAGCTACACCGACCGTTACGCCGCGCTTGAGGCGCTACGGGTGCATTTCGCCGAGCATCCGGTGAACGCCAGCAACGCAGGGGTGGTGATTGAGGATCATCTGCCGGGCGTAACGATTAGCTGTTCGGCGCTGACGGACGGCACGACGGCGGTGCCGTTGCCGCCGGTTCGCACCTACGACACGTTGGGGCCAGCGCCAGACAGTCCGGTGGCCCCGGGGATGGGCGCGATCACGAGTAACTCGACCTACGCCCAGAAGTTGGGTGCGTTTCTCCAGACTCGGCTCGTGCAGCCCATTGTCGCCGCCTTGGCCCGCGATGGCGTGCCCTACTGGGGCATTCTCGGCGTTGACTGTGTGGTTAGCGACCAAGGACCACGGGTGGTGGGCCTCCGTTGTAGCCTGCGCGACATGGAAGCGCAGGCTGTGCTGCCCCGCCTGGAAGTTGATCTGCTGCCGTATATCGAGGCCAGCATCACCAAGCGTCTCGACCGGCTGCCGCCGCCCCGTTGGCGCGACGAGGCCAGTGTCGCCCTCGCCTTAGTCGCGCAGGGCTACCCCCACCAATTCCCGCTCGGAGCGCCGATTCATGGACTGAGCGAAACCGACCCGGGTGTGTTGGTTTTTCACGACCAAACCCTGAACCCGGCGGGGTTGCGCTACACCCAAGCGGTGCGGGCTGGTGGGCTGAGCGCGCTTCTTGCTCGCCCTACCCCGATCCTGACGGGAACCACCGTCACTGGCGGCCATGTCGCTACCGTGGTGACGCTTGGCGCAACCTTGGCTGGGGCGCGGGGCCGGGCGATTCTCAACGCCGAACGCATCACCTTCCCTGGGCGCTATTACCGCGACGATGTGGGCGCAAACGAGTTTCGGTAGCGCAGCTCAAGGGTTTGCCGACCCCCGAACGACGAAGCGCCGCATACGTCGCTCCAGTTCGGCACGGGGCAGTAGTACCTTGCGCCCGCAGGTCGTACAGCGGAGGCCAATCTCGGCCCCGAGGCGCACGATGCGCCAGGTGTCGCCGCCGCACGGGTGGGGCTTGCGGGTCTGCACTACATCGTCGCAGGCGAAAGCGAGCGGCGGCGTCGGCATCGCTTCAGCCCTTCGCGGCAGTCCACAAGGCCAACAACTCGGCCAGCGGGAGCGTGTGCAGCGGGCGACCCTGCGCCGCAGCGGCAGCCTCAACGTGCGTGAAGCGACGACGGAATTTGTGATTGGCATCGCGCAGGGCCATTTCGGCGTCGAGGTGCAGCCAATCAGCCAGACGGGTCAGCACGAAGAGCGTGTCGCCCAACTCTTCGGCGGTGTGGCGTGGGTCGCCCACAGCCGCAGCCTCCGCCAGTTCGTCCAGTTCTTCACGCAATTTGGCCCACACTTGGGGTAGTTCTGTCCAGTTGAAGCCGGCGCGAGCCGCCTTCTTCCCAAGCTTCTGGGCAGCAGCAAGGGCTGGGAGACCCGGCGGAACGCCGTCGAGGGCACTGGGCCGCGCCCGACCTTTGGCGGCCAACTCAGCGGCCTTGATCTGCTCCCAGTTGTGCAGCACTTGGCCCGTGTCATCCACCGTCACCGCGCCGAAAACGTGGGGGTGGCGTCCGATCAGCTTGCCCGTGGTCTGGGCCAAAACCGTGCCAAGCGTGAAATGACCGGCTTGGCGAGCCATTTCGCTGTGGCTAAAAATGGCAATCAACAGGTCGCCAAGCTCCTCACTCAGCGCGTGCATATCGCCCGCGTCGAGCGCTTCAAGCACCTCGTAGACCTCTTCCAACAGATTGGCGCGCAGGGACTGGTGGGTCTGCCGCACATCCCACGGGCAACCGCCAGGGCCGAGGAGCCGAGCCAGCACCCAGGCCAGCCCCTCGGCGCTGTGGCGGTCCAGATCAATGGGGAGCGCGGGGAGATGGAGCAAGCCGTAGGCGGCAGCGGGCAACTGGACAGCGGTAAGGGTTGCTAGGGCATGGGTTGCTGTTGTCACCACGAGGCCCGCTTGGTCGAGGGTTGCCAGCGTGACCGGGTGGGTTGGCGGATAGCGCAGGGCCAACAGCGTAACGAGGGCGGCCAAGTCAGTCGGCGCGGTAGCCCACCAGATGAGTGCGGGTGCCGTGGGAACCAATGGGAAAGGCACAACCGGCGGGGTGTACGTGCCGAGGTTCTGCGTCTCTGCGTAGGCGGCGACGAGGCCAACGGTACCGGGCGCGGGCAACCCGGCGGGGCGAACCGCAGCCAACAGCCGCTCTGCCGCCCAGAGTTGCACCTCGGCAGTTGTTTCCAAACGAAAGGCGACTGTGGCGGCGTCAAGCAGACAACCAAGGGATAGGGTGGGCATAAGGGTTCAGGGTTCAGGGCAAGTACAGCAGGACGTGGTAGGTTTGACCAAACTGTCAAGCATCCGTGAACCTTGTTTTAGCTCAAATCTGCAATCTAAAATCTGCAATCCTGTCTCAGGGCTGATAGCGAAAGATCAAGATGAACTGATGCTGTTGGTTGGCAACAAAAGCGAAGGGGTAGCCAAAGGGGTAGAGATTGCGACTCTGGTCGTGCCAAATGCGGTAGCCACGAAACTCCAGGCCCGCCACCTCCCGCAACGTAGCAGTGATGTCGGCGTGCAGCATGTTGTGGTGGGTGGCGGTGGGTTGTAAATCTTTGGTGAAGAGGATCACGTGGCCCTGGGGCCGCAAACAGCTCAGGGCTAGCTCGATGACGCGGCGCAACTCGGCGAGAAAGGCCCAGTAGCCCAAGTTGCCCAAATCGGCGGGCGAAGTCGTGAAGGGCGTTGCGCCACCTTGGCCCCGTTTCTTGCGCTCCCCCGTCTTGGCTCGCGCCTGCATCGCCGCATAGGGCGGATCAGTGAGGATCAGGTCGAATGATTGGGCGACCACAGCGGGGAAGCTTGCCAATTCCCGCGCATCGCCCACCACATAGGTTTGGGGCGCGAGGGCCAGACGCTCACATACGGCAGTGTAGATTGCGGCATAAGCGGGCGAAAGATCCACACCGACCGCCGTGCGGGCTTCAAGCGTACATGCCAACAGCGTACCGCCCACGCCCGCGAAAGGGTCAAGCACATGCCCGCCGCGCCGGGTAAAGAAGCGCACCAACTCGGCGAGTAGTTGGGGCGGCTTGGGCGACGGGTGGGCGCGCCGCAAGTCGTGGGCGTAACTCTCCGGCCCACTGGTCGGATAGGATGTGCTGATCACCGAGCGCAGCGCATAAACCCACTCGCGGCCCGTCAGGTCGTTCAGCCGATTCCGTGGATCAACCTCGCCACTCATGACGCCAGCCGCGAAGCATCCATCAACGCCGTGAACTCGTGGAACAGGTAGGTCGCGTCGTGCGGCCCTGGGCCAGCCTCGGGGTGGTACTGCACGCTGAAGCAGCGCAAGCCAGGGTGGCGCAGCCCCTCGACGGTCTGATCATTCAGATTGATGTGGGTGATCTCGACTTCAGCGGGCAAACTGGCGGCATCCACCGCAAAGCCGTGGTTCTGCGAAGTAATCTCAACCCGACCCGTGGGCACGTAGCGTACCGGATGATTGGCCCCGTGGTGGCCGAACGGCAGCTTATAGGTGCGTCCGCCGAGGGCCAAGCCCAACAGTTGGTGGCCCAAACAGATGCCGAAGACTGGCACGCGCCCAAGGAGGCCACGCAGCGTCTCAAAGGCGTAGACCGTCGCCGCCGGGTCGCCAGGGCCATTGGAATAAAAGACACCGTCGGGCTGCAAGGCCAGCGTCTCACTGGCGGGCGTTGCGCCGGGAACCACCGTCACGCGGCAGCCGTGGTCTACCAAGCGGCGCAGAATGGTGCGCTTGAGGCCGAAATCGTAGGCGACGACGTGATATTTCAAGTCACTGGTGACTCCTGCGGCGTAGGTCGGGCTGAAGGGGGCCGAACCCTCCGTCCAGCCATAGGCCGCAGCACACGCGACCACGCGGGTCAAATCGCGGCCCGCCATTGGCGGTGCCTGACGGGCTTTTGCCAAAAGCGTTGCAACGCTTTCGCCAGTAGTGGCGATAATGCCGCGCATCGCCCCGGCAGTACGCAGGTGGCGCGTGAGGGCGCGGGTATCCACATCGCTGATCGCCACAATCTGGTGGTCGCGCAACAACTGGGCCAGACTGCCCCGTGCGCGCCACGAGCTGTAGTCTTCGCTGTAAGCGCGCACGATGAAGCCGGCGACTTGGGGTTTAAACGACTCGGGGTCGAAATCGTTGACGCCGGTATTGCCAATATGAGGCGCGGTCATCGTCACCAACTGCCCGCAGTACGAAGGGTCAGTCAGAATCTCTTGGTAGCCGGTCATGCCGGTGTGAAAAACCACCTCGCCGATCCGCTCACCGGCGGCTCCGAACGAGCGCCCCGGAAAAACCCGACCATCTTCGAGGACAAGGACTGCGTCCATTGGGTATATCCGTCGTTGAACACGTTTAGCGGGCGCTATTGTAGCACGGAAAACCCCGCTATAATGGCGGCCATGCGAATCCTTCATATCTATAAAGACTACCCGCCGGTGTTGGGCGGCATCGAGAACCACCTGGAACTGTTGGCCGAGGGGTTGGTCGCCCGTGGCCACCAAGTGACTGTACTCGTCAGTGGGCAGGGCCGCCGTACCGAGATGACCGAACGACGCGGGGTGCGGCTCGTGCTTGCGGGGCGTTTGGTGACGGTTGCTTCGACGCCGCTCAGTCCCGCGCTACCTCTGCTCTTGGCCCGCGAGCGTCCCGATCTGATCCATTTGCACCACCCCTACCCACCGGGCGACGTAGCGGCGCTGTTGGGCGGGCGCGGCGTGCCCCTTGTAGTCACTTACCACAGTGACATCGTGCGCCAGCGCCGCCTTGGTGCGCTCATCGCGCCCATCGTGCGGCGAACGCTACGGCGGGCGGCACGTATTATCGCCGCCAGTCCCGCCTATATTCGCTCGTCGCCCTTTCTAGCCCCCGTGGCCTCGCATTGCCGCGTCGTGCCCCACGGCATCCCCCTCGCCCATTACGGCCAGGCCGACCCTGAGCACGTGGCCGCCCTCCGTCAACGCTTTCCGGGGCCGGTTGTGCTCTTTGTTGGGCGTTTGCGCTATTACAAAGGGGCCGACCGTTTGGTGCGAGCGATGGCCCACGTACCCGCCCGTGCCGTTTTCGTCGGTGCTGACGCCAGTGTGCGCGCCGCCGACCTTGCCAGTCTTGCCGTGCAACTGGGCCTTAGCGACCGGATCCACTTTGTTGGCGAGCAGAGCGAGGCTACGTTACGCGCCTTCTACCACGCCGCCGATGTCTTTGCGCTGCCCTCAGTCGAACGCAGTGAGGCGTTCGGCATTGTGCAAATCGAGGCGCAAGCCGCTGGCTTGCCCATCGTCTGTACTGAGCTTGGCACCGGCACCAGCTTCGTGACACGCCACGGCGACACGGGCATCGTCGTGCCACCCGATGATGTGCCGGCCCTCGCTCACGCCCTACGCATTTTGGTTGAAAATCCTACCCTCGCCCGCACGCTGGGCGAAGCGGGCCGCGCCCGTGCCCACGCCGAGTTCAGCCTTACCCGCATGCTCGACCGCATTGAGGCGGTGTATGACGAGGCCCGTCGCGGGGACTGAGTGCGGGCAGGGGTTAGGGGTCAGCATCGAGCTTTCCAGCTTTCCCGTTGAAACCTGTGACTGCACCACATGCTCCTTGCGGCTTTGCGGCTTTGCGTGAGATCGCTGGACTGTCAAGCTAGATTGAAACATGCCTAAGCAAAGGAACGCCCCCCCAATGCCCGACCCCACCGACCGTCTCCGCGCCAACTTGCACGCCGCCGGTCTCCCGGTCAACGCGGCCGATTTGGCGGGTATCGCTGCCAGGGGCTTCCTCAGCCGCTTGGCTGCTTTTGAGCACCTTCTCGCCACGGTTGATCCTGAGCAGATGCCTGACTACCTGGATTTCGGTAGCTTGCCGGTGCCGTCGGTAACACCAAACAGCACTTCACTGCCCCTTAGCGCCTTGCCCGGAGCCATTCACACGGTTGCCGCCCAAATCAGAACGGGCGCCACCTCACCTGTGGCGCTGACCGAACAGGCTCTTGCCCGCATCGCAGCCCTTGATCCACGGCTCAACGCTTTTCAGCTTGTTCTGGCTGAG
>CAIRDL010000947.1 GCA_903877345.1 uncultured Oscillochloris sp.
CCTACGCGAAGTTGCTGCTGTTATCAGCCTCCTCCATCTCGCGGCGCTCCGTCTCGAGTCCGCTGATCATCGGCTGGAGTTCATTGATGGCCGTCTGGAAGCGACCGTACCAACCGGTCCAGGTACCATCGAACTGGCGCTGCGCTTGGCCTTCCCAGGCCCCAAGCAACCCATTCACCGACCCGTTTAGCCCACTGAGTTGGCTATTGAGTTCGTCTAGCGTCCGGCGCATGGTGTCAATCGTCTGCCGTGCCTGGTCAAGATCCATGCGAACGATGGCCATAGGGAAACCTCCTGTGGTGCGGGCTTGCGACATCGCTAACCCGTGCTAACTTCAGCCCTTGCGGGGGTATTTAAGGCGTGATCTGGGTTGAATGGAGCCGAATCGTGATCGGCCAACCATTGCTGCCGAGCAGCAGGGTTACGGTTTGTTCGAGCGGTAGCGCCTCGCTGTTGTTATGTTTGTTGCTGCCAATGTACACCGTATGGCGGGCCAACAGATACCAGCCCTGGCGATAGACGAGCGCACAGTGGCCCTCGGAATCACGCGAGACCATCTCTAGGCGTGATTGCAACCCCATAAGGATCAGGGCACGCTCGCGCGTACTGACTGACTTCGGCAGTTGCTGGAGCAAATACTCACGGTTGATGATCAGACCAACCTCGGGTACCGTGCGAACGCAACCGGGTGCCAGTTCAATTGAGCAGGGGATGCTGCTGACTGGGCGCGGCGGGGTCTGCGGTAGCGGGGACGAGATCGGCGGACGGGTGTTGGATGGGGGTGGCGTAGGTTGCGGGGGGCGTGGGCTTTTGCTGCCATTCCTAAGTGGCTCGGTGCCGGACGACTGCCACCAGATGCGACGCTCGTCAGCTAAGTAAAGCACATCATACGCTTGAATGCGTAGGATGCGTAAGCTTTGGCCCTTGTCGAGTTTTACTTTCGCGGCCCCTTGCTCACGGTAGAGTGCGTAGCGGATCATCTCGCCGTTGTCCTGCTCAGGCAGGCGGAAGTCTTGCTTACAGTAGGTGATCAAACTACCGATCAGCGTATCGGCTTCAAAGGCCTGATCGCTCTGGTCGGCCGAACCAGGGCCGAGGCGAATGCGGATCGTAATCTTTCCTTGCATAGCCTTGTGGAGCATTGTCATAGAGCTAGGGCTGTCTACATCATAAACCCGCCCTCAGCTCGCGGATGCCACCGAACCCTGCTGCCTCAAACTGCCCGCTAAGTCGTGCTAGATCCTTCCTCGCTCGGTGACGTGTGGCGCGTTGGGTGTTTGCGCTCCGAGCGGGTCTTGCGGCTAACGGTGTGCGGTGCCAACCAGTTGTTACCCTACAGCAAGCGCCACTGCCCCGCGCATCCGAACTTGAATCTTTACACCTGCCGGAGGATTCCCCGGCAGAACCACCAAGATTCGGGTGTTTATGGGCAACGTAACCGTATCCACTGGCGCACCGGATCCGTGCCTTCGCACACGGCGATAGTAGCATAAATTACGGTCTTACGCAATCTAATAAGCTAACGCCGCTGAAGTGGGGATCTTCCGCCCAGGGCTAAAGCACCTGACTTTTCGCGCTCGAAGGTAAGTAACCTGTGCGTACAACGCCAGTGTCCCAAACACAACAGGTGTACCCGTAATTGGCAGTAGAGCAAAAATCACCCTGTCACCCATGTCACGCTGAGCGGAGTGAAGCGTCCCGGTGGGCATCATCATCGCCGGGACGCTTCGCTCCGCTCAGCGTGACAGGGCGAGTTTTGCGGTATTGCCGCCCTTGCTTTGGCCTGCGCGATCCGCCAAAGGGCGCGTCGGCTCTGCTTTTATCTTTGCAGAAGCCGTACAAGGGGTTGACAAGGCAAGTTTCCTGTGATATATTTCTCGTGTAAATCCGCCGAATCAAAACCAGCGCTGAAGGCAACCCTTTATGCACAAGCCGCGTTCACCACTTAATCTTCATCTTCCTCACCGTCTTGATTGATCTGCTCGGGGTCGGGATCGTCGTGCCGCTGCTGCCGTTTTACGTGAAGCTGATCGAGGCGTCTAGTCCGTCTTGGATCGTCGCCAACCACGCCCTGATTGTGGGTGCGCTGACCGCTTCATTCGCGCTGTTCCAGTTCCTCTTTGCGCCGGTGCTCGGGGCTTTGTCCGACCGCTTCGGTCGCCGCCCGGTGTTGCTCACAAGCCTGTTGGGCACCGCCTCCGCCTATATTCTCTTCGGCCTCGCCGAACGCTTTATGCCCCTCAGCCCAGAGGCGGTGCTCGCGGTGCTGTTCGTCGCCCGCACGGCTGCGGGCATTACCGGCGGGAGCGTTAGTACGGCCCAAGCCTATATCGCCGATGTGACGACGCCCGAGAATCGCGCCCGTGGTTTGGGGATGCTTGGGGCCGCGTTTGGGCTTGGCTTTATGCTCGGC
>CAIRDL010000948.1 GCA_903877345.1 uncultured Oscillochloris sp.
AACAAGGCCGACCTCAAGCGTATGGTCGGCATGATTGAGGCCGCAGGCGGCACCGAGATGGCAACCGGCATGGCCCTGGCGATGCAGGAAATCCAGCGCCCGCTGCTTGGGCGCGGCGTCAGCCGGATTATGCTGCTGACTGACGGGCGTACCTATGGCGACGAGGGCCGCTGCGTCGAGATCGCCCGCCGTGCCCAAGGCCGGGGCATTGGCGTGACCGCCTTGGGCATTGGCGGCGAGTGGAACGAAGACCTGTTGGAGACGATGGCCGCCCGTGAGAATAGCCGGACGCAGTACATCACGTCGGCCCTGGATATTACCAAAACTTTCACCGACGAAGTGAAGCGCATGTCCTCGATTTTTGCCCAAGATGTCGGCCTGCGCGTCGAGATGCGCCCCGGCGCGATGCTCCGCTCGCTCGACCGTGTGCGCCCCTTTATCGCCCCTGTGCAGACCGCCGAGGAGCGCGAACTCTTGTGGACAGCGGGCCTCGGCGATTGGCCCGGCAGCGATGCCCAGGCTTTCTTGCTCGAAGTTGTCGTGCCGTCCTTGGGTGTCGGTGATCACCCGTTGCTCCGCCTCACGTTACGCTACAGCCTGCCCGGTATGAATCTCACCAATCAGCAAGGCGAACTGGTGCTGCGCGTTGGCGTGCGACAAGAAGGGAGCGTTCCCTACGAGGTGGACGCGACCGTGAAGCATTGGCTCGAACGCTTGGTGGCTTACCGGCTTCAGGCGGGGGCTTGGCAAAATGTTGAGCAAGGCCAAATCGAAGAGGCCACCCGCCGCCTGCAAATGGCCGGGACGCGCCTGTTCGAGGCCGGTGAGGTTGAGTTGGCCCGCACGGTGCAGGAGGAGGCGACGCGCCTGTTACGCTCCGGCCAGACCAGCGCTGAGGGTCGTAAGCGCATCAAGTATGGCACCCGTGGTCTGATGGGCCGCAGTGAGCATGAGGCCTAAGGAGAGGAAGCCATGCAGCGCTGTAGCCACTGTAATGCTCAACAGATGGACGGGACGATCTTCTGCTCGGAGTGTGGGGCCACGATGTTGGCGACGGCGCGCCACCGCGAGACGACCGCATCGCTGAACCGCAACGCGCCGGGTGCGCCGTCCCGATTTGAAGAGTCAGAGCCACTCCAGATTGACGCACCGCCGCCCAGCGCCACCCCGGCGATCTGCTTGGTGGTACTCAACAATGGTCGCCGGATTGTCGTGGATACCGCCCAAGAGTTGTTGGTTGGGCGGAAGGACAACCAGCGCGGGATTTACCCCGATGTGGATTTGGGCCTCGACGGCGGCTACGACGCCGGGGTTTCGCGGCGCCATGCCATCATCACGCCCCAAGGGGGTGGTTTTGTGATTGAAGATTTAGCCAGCGCCAACGGCACCTTCATCAACGGACGGCGTCTGCCGCCGCAGGCGCCCACGCCCATCCGCAACGGCGATGAACTGAAGTTCGGCACGCTCATTTTACGTTTTGAACTTGACTAGGAGCCACCCGTGGCGAAGACTGTGATCCTCCATCTGACGGGCGAAGACCCCATCCTCGCTGATATTGACCAAGAACCACAGACGACCGATCTCTTCCTGCGCGTGAGCAATATGCGGAAACGCGACGGCAAGCCGGTACCCTACGTCACGGCGGGGGTACAGGCGGTGATCTTCCCTTGGCACCGGATTACCTTCATTGAGTTGATGCCCAGCGAAGAGGAGCGCAGTTCGGTCGTGGACTTCTTCCGCACGTAGGGGGATGGGGATGGGGGATTGGGGGATGGGGGATGGGGGATGGGGGATTGGGGGATGGGGGAGATCGGAAGAGCACACGT
>CAIRDL010000949.1 GCA_903877345.1 uncultured Oscillochloris sp.
GCCGCCAACGTGCGTTTGCTCCTGCCCGTTGATGCGGTGATCGCCGACGCCTTCAGTGCCACCGCCAATACGTCCATTGTCGCCGCCGACGCCGTGCCCGCCGGTTGGCGTATCCTCGACATTGGCCCCGCAACGGTGCAACTGTATCGCAATGAGGTCGCGCAGGCCCAACTGTTGATTTGGAATGGGCCGATGGGTGTCTTTGAAATGGCACCTTTCGCTGGCGGTACGCAGGCGATTGCCCAAGCGATGGCCGATGCTGCCGCAGCCGGCGCTACCACCATCGTCGGCGGCGGCGACTCGGTCGCTGCCATTGAGCAGGCCGGCCTCGCTGATAAGATGTCCCACGTCTCTACCGGCGGCGGGGCTTCCCTCGAACTCCTCGAAGGCAAGATTCTCCCCGGTATCGCCGCCCTCAACGACAAGTAGCGCTCCGCCAACCCGCGAAACGACGTAGCGCTTGGTGCGCTGCGTCGTTTTTGGTTGTAATGTGCATGCGAAAATGCTCCAACCAAACCTAGCTACGCCATTACGCCAGAGGCTGCACTGGGCCAGATTTTTTGCATGGAGCATGGGGTGGCTTGGCCTAACGCTGGCGCTTAGCTTCCTCCCCTTAGCCCAAGCAGCGCTCCTCGTCTGCGGCACTGGCGCGGCCCTCCTCGCGCTGCTCGACCCGGTGTGGGCGCTGTACCTGCTGGTGCTGTCAGTGCCAGTTCAAGAATTGGTGCAACTCCCCGGTGGCCTGACCGTGACCCAGGCGGCACTAGTCCTGGCGGTGGCAAGTCTCGCCTTGCACACGCTGGCTCACCCCGAACAGCCCTTGCGCTTGGGTCGCCTCTTCCCGCCTTTGGCACTCTTTCTGTGGACACTAGGCTTGTCGGCAGCCCTGACGCCCTTCAGTCCCACCGAGGCGCTGCGCGAAACCACGCGCTGGGCAACGGTGCCGCTGGTCTACCTCCTGACGTTACGGGCGGTCGGCACTGCGCGGGGCGGGTGGCGCGTGTGGGGGCTAGTGGCCTGTTTGCTCGCGGCCCCCGCTGCGGATGCGGTGGTGGGTTTGGTGCAATTCTGGTTTGGCTTGGGGCCAGCAAGTTTCCTGGTTGGCGCACGAGCACGAGCCTACGGCACCTTGGGGCAGCCCAACTCATTCGCGGGTTATATGAACCAAAGCTGGCCCCTGGCAGTCGGGGTGGCGACCTTCGCCTTGGTGGCGCTGCTGACCAGCACGCCCCGCCGTTCTGCCGTGGTGGCCTTGGTGGGGGCAAGTAGCGCCGCTGCGCTTACTGGTGCGGCCCTGGTGGTCAGCTTTTCGCGTGGCGGTTGGGCCGGTGCGCTTGGCGGGGCGGTGACCTTGGCGGTCGCCGTTGCCGCGCAGTTGCCCCTGGCCCTCCGGCGCGGTGCCCAACGGCTGTTGGGCGCGCTTGGTGTAGTCGGCCTCGCCCTGGTGCTGCTCGGCGGGGGCGGTCTGTTGCCCGCTGCGGTGGCGCAACGCTTGGACAGTCTGACCAGCAACTTGCGCCTCTTCGACGCCCGTGGGGCCGACATTACCCCGGCGAATTTTGCGGTCGTTGAGCGCATGGCGCATCTCCAAGCCGGGTGGAATATGGTGACACGCTACCCTTGGACTGGGGTTGGCCCTGGTAATTACAGTCTCGCTTACACTACGCCGCCACGCGCCGCCGAACGTCCGATGAGCGTGCGCCCGTGGTACGTCTCACGGGGCCACGCCCACAACTATTACCTGCACAGCGCCGCCGAGACGGGCCTTATCGGTCTGGCGGCCTACGGATTGCTTATTGGTGCGGTGCTTGTCCAGGCGGTGCGGGCGTGTCGAACGGCAACGACGTGGCTCTGGCGGGGTGTGGCGGCGGGCGGGGCGGGCATTGTGGCGGCGGTAGCAGTGCATAATCTCTTCGAGAACCTGCATGTGCTGAATCTGGGCCTCCAGCTTGGCACCGTCTGGGCCTTGCTGGTGCTGGCTGAGACCCGTGAGGCGTGAGGCGTGAGGCGTGAGGCGTGAGGCGTGAGGCGTGATGCGTGATGCGTGATGCGTGATACGTGATACGTCAGGGCGCGGCCCGGTCACGGGTCACGGGTCACGCATGACGAGTCAAGCAGCGACCGCACCATACGTTCTTTGCGACTTTGCGGCTTTGCGTCAGATCGCTCGTGCCAATCGCTACGTGCGCTTAGCAAGCGCATGGTGCGTCTCGACCAACAGGCGCTCCGTCGTTTCCCAGCCAATACAGCCATCGGTGAGCGAGACGCCATATTTGAGCGCCGAGCGATCCGCCAAGAGCGGCTGCTTGCCTTCAATGAGGTTGCTCTCGACCATTATGCCGACAATGGGCGTCGGGCGGGCGAGGATCTGTTCAATGACTTTGTACCAGACCGTTTCTTGGCGGCGGAAATCGCCCTCGGCATTGGCGTGGCTACAATCAACCAGCACCGCCGGGTGCAGGTTAGCCTCGCGCATCAGGCGGGTCGCCTGGACACTCCATTCTTCCTGATAATTCGGGCCGTGGCTGCCCCCGCGCAGGATCACGCAGCTATCGGGGTTGCCGGTCGTCTTCACCACGGCGCTGCGCCCATCATCGGTGATGCCGAGAAAACTGTGGGGGCCAGCCGCCGCGACGCAGGCGTTTACCGCAACTTGGATGCCGCCATCGGTGCCATTCTTGAAGCCCACCGGCATCGAGATGCCACTGGCGAGGGCGCGATGGGTCTGGGCTTCGGTAGTCCGCGCTCCAATCGTCGCCATGCTGATCTGGTCGTCGAGGTATTGGGGACTGATTGGGTCAAGCATTTCCGTGGCGACCGGCAGACCCAGCGCGTTCAGTTCGAGCAACAACTCACGGGCCACGGTCAAGCCCGCGCTCATATCAAAGCTCCCGTTAAGATACGGGTCGTTGATCAGGCCACGCCAGCCGACGGTAGTGCGCGGTTTCTCCAGGTAGGCGCGCATCACGATGACGAGTTGCCCCGCCAGTTCACGCTGGAGGAGGACGAGGTGGCGGGCGTAGTCCAGCGCCGCCGCAGGGTCGTGAATCGAACAGGGGCCAATGACGACGAGCAAACGGTGGTCCTCGCCACGCAGCACGGCCCGCAGCGTCGCCCGCGCTTCCGTCACGGTACGGGCAGCCGCAGGCGTCAAGGGCAGCCGGGCCTTGAGCTCGCAGGGCGCTAACAGGGGCAGCAACTCGCGGACATGCAGGTTCGCCACCTGCTGTGCAAGATTCTTGAGATCTTCCATACTTCTATCCGGTGACAAAGGGTGAGGTCGCGCCACAGTATAGCCGAGAAGCGACGAACCTTTGTGGTATCATTAAGCTAGGGTTTCAGGGGCTAGGTTTCAGGTTTCGGGTCGAGCGCATCAGGAAGCCGTGCGCGAGCCGAGATGGTAAAGTAGCCTGGAATGTTGAAGCGCAGTAGCGCAAAAGTAGCGCTATCATGTCACCCTAAGCGCAACGAAGGGTCTTTCAGCGGGCCGGGAGCGATGCTTTGCTGCGCTCAGCCTGACATGCGCCACGGCGTTCCTTTTGCGGTATTGCGTTGAAATCCACAGCCACATGTGCTCTTCGCGTCTTTGCATCTTTGCGTCTTTGCGTCCGATCGCTAGACTGTAAAACTGCAAGCTGCAATCTAAAATCTGGCCTAAGGAGCGATCTGTGACCCTGCTGCTGTTGATTCGCCACGGTGCCAATGACTGGGTTCACGGGCGCTTAGCCGGTTGGACGCCCGGCGTCCAGCTTAATGCGGACGGCAAAGCTCAGGCGGCGGCCCTAAGCGAGCGCCTCGGTGCTTTGCCGATTAGCGCCATCTACACCAGCCCCCTGGAGCGCTGTGTGGAGACGGCCACGGCCATCGCGCAGCCCCGTGGCTTGGCTCTGCGCCTCGTTGAGCAGCTTGGCGAGGTGCGCTACGGCGAGTGGCAAGGTGCCGAACTTAAGGAACTCCGTAAGCATGCGTTGTGGCCGGGAGTGCAGTTCTACCCTAGCGGCACACGCTTCCCGAACGGCGAAACCCTCGGCGAAGCACAGATGCGGATGGTGCAAGCTCTCGACGCGCTGCGGGCGCACCACCCCAAGGAGTGCATCGTCGTTTGTTCACACGCCGACATTATTAAACTCGCCATCGCCTATTATGTCGGTATGCATGTGGATCTCTTCCAGCGCCTTGTGATCAACCCCTGTTCGCTGACCGCGTTCGCCTTTGAGCCGATGGGGCCACGGTTGCTCGCGTTCAACGAGACTGGCTCGCTCGCCCATCTCTACCCACCGCCAGAAGCTGCGGCCTCCACCACCGAGCCTGAGACCGCCCCTTATCCTCCCGCCGCCCCAGTGCTGTCGCTTCCCGCGAATGAGCAGCCTGCGGCGTCCGAACCAGAGCAGGAGCATGTCTGAGTTTACCTTCGATTTTGAATCGGTGCAGCGAATTACCGTCGGGGCGGTAGGGCCACGCGGCCAACGGGTTTTCTATGTGCAAGCCCGCCGCAGCCAACGGCTGATCAGCCTGCTCGCCGAGAAAGAACAGATCCGCGCCCTCGCGGAGGCCATCGCACGCCTGCTCGAC
>CAIRDL010000950.1 GCA_903877345.1 uncultured Oscillochloris sp.
GAAGCGGCGAAGAACGAGGCCAGCTTAATCGCCTTCCGCAACTCGTCGGTATCAAGCACCGTGCGGGTGAGGTACTGCGTCGGAATGATCCGCTCGACATCGGGAAATTTCCCGTCAATCAGGCGTGAAACCAGTTCGGTCGTTTCAGTGTGAAAAAGCACCTGACTGCCGCCGGGGGCGACAGTGATGCTGACCGCACCCTGCGTCTCACCAGCAATGCGGGACAACTCCGCCAAGGCGCGGGCGGGTACGATGAACTCCGCCTGTTGACTGACTGGTTCGGGAAGCGTGACGGTGCGGGTCGCGGCGCGGAAGCCATCGGCGGCGGCCAAAAAGAGGCGGGTGTCGTGCATCCGCACCAGCACGCCCGCCAACACCGGGCGCGTGTCGTCACTGGCGGAGGCAAAGACCACCTGGTCAATCGCCTCGCGCAAAACATCGGGCGGCACACTGGCGGCAGGGGCTTTGTCGGCAATCGTCGGGATGGTCGGAAATTCGTCGGCCTCAATTCCCTTGATATTGCTGGTAAAGCGGCCACACTCGATCTTGATCGTCTGGGTACGAGCATCGAGCGTAAGCGTCACCCGGTCGCTCGGCAAGCCGCCCACCACATCGGCGAGGAGTTTGGCAGGTATGGTGACGGCCCCTTCCTCCTGCACTTGCGCCCCGATCCAGTGGGTAATGCCGATCTCAAGGTTGGTGGCGGCGAGCTTCAGGCGGCCCCCGTCGGTCGTTAACAGCACGTTGGCGAGCACCGGCAGCGTGCTTTTTCCCGCCACCGCATGGCTGACCGTAGCGAGGCCGCGCTTCAGATTTTCTTGCAGACAGGTCAGCTTCATTGCTTCACTCCTTGGGCATGATTACAGATTTCAGATTGCCGCAACCGAACGGGCTGGAAGGCATCGCGTCCTGTTGCGGCAAAGCTGCAACCTTGGCTTACATCTGAGACAGCAACAACCGCACCGGGGGGCATTCCCCCCGGCGGCGTATTGGTAGAATATTTTGCCCATTTGGCGTAAAACAAGATCCTTGGCTACTTGACCGTTTTGGCCTACGCAGCGCGTTCGGCTGCGCTCGACCTGAAACCTGAAACCCGACCCCTGAAACCTCATTTAAGCCAGAGCGCGACAATTATAGCACAGTTTTGCCAGTTACATCAGCGGGTGAATCGGTCAAGCACCACCCCGTCCGCCCCGATGAGCGCCAGTTCCAAGGCGGGCTGACCGACCGCGTGGGTCGAGCAACTCAGACAGGGGTCGAAGGCTCTGATGCCCGCTTCAACCCGATTGAGCAGCCCCTCATCAAGTCGGTCGCCGCGCAGGTAACGCTGGGCGATCTGCATCACCGTGCGGTTCATCGCCAAGTTGTTCTGCCCCGTGGCGATGATCAGGTTGACGTAGGTGATCAGCCCTTCTGCGTCTACTTTGTAGTGGTGAAAGAGGGTGCCACGCGGCGCTTCGCTAATTCCCACCGCCTCGCGCCGGTTGACCCCCGCATCGGCGCGCAAGGTGCCCGTGCCAAGTTCAGGATCAGCTAACAGCAGATCTATCCGTTCCAGGGCGGCCACAATCTCGACCAACCGGGCATAATGGTAGAAGAAACTGGCACTGATTGGCCCGCCCCCGGCGCGACGGCGCATCTCGGACAACTCGGCGTCGGCCAACGGCGTGCCAACGCTCCGACAGACGTTCAGGCGGGCCAGCGGGCCAACCCGGTAGAGTCCCGCCGGGTAGCCTTGGGGCAGATAGTACGGGAACTTCAGGTAGCTCCACGGCTCGCCCGCTTCGCCAATCAGTTCGTCGTAGCGCTCAGCGGGCATCCGGTCGGCCAACAGATGGCCTTGCGAATCCATCACCCGCAAGCGCCCGCCGTGGTGTTCCCAAGTGCCATCTTCACCAACTAAACCCATGAAAAGGCTGGGGAAGCGTCCGTAACAGGCGATCTCCTCTTCAAACTGCGGGAGCAAGCCCTTGAAGCGCACCAGCGCCTCCTGCACGATGCTCAGCGCCTCGGGCAAGCCCGTCACAATCATGGCCCGCGCCTCAGCACTTAGGCCCGAACGCACGCCGCCCGGCACCGCCCACGCCGGGTGGATCTTGCGCCCGCCGAGCGCCTCAATGATGGACTGGCCGAACTGCCGCAACCTGATGCCACTGCGGGCGAACGCGGGGTCTGCCGCCACCAAGCCAAAGATATTGCGCTTCGCCGGGTCACTCTCAAAACCTAAAAACAGATCTGGCCCGCTCAGGTGAAAGAAACTCAGGGCGTGGGACTGAATGAACTGGGCGAGGTTCATCAAGCGGCGCAGTTGCTCGGCGGCAGGCGGCAGCGCCACCGCCAGAATGGCATCGCCCGCCTTCGCCGAAGCCAGGATGTGGCTCACCGGGCAGATCCCGCAGATGCGCGCCGTAATCGCGGGCATCTCCCAAAACGGTCGCCCCAGGCAGAACCGCTCGAAGCCGCGAAACTCGGTGACGTGAAACTGTGCATCGCGCACCGCGCCTGCGTCATCAAGATAAATACTGATCTTGGCGTGCCCCTCAATCCGGGTCACGGGGTCAATCACAATCGTCTGGGCCATCGTCGTCTCTCTTCGACAAGGTTTCAGGGGTCAGGGATCAGGTGTTAGGTGTCAGGGGTCAGGTGGCTTCCCAATGTACTCGACCTGGCCCCTGAAACCTGGCCCCTGACACCTTGTCTACAATCTGCTCACCCAAAGCGGCTCAGCACCGGCGGCGTTTCGCCCCTCAGCAGAGCCTCAAGCATGGTGCGGATGGCCGAGGCGGCAGGTGGACAACCGGGTAAGAACAGATCCACTGTGATGGTGGCGTGGAGGGGCAGCACCCGATCAAGCAGGCGCGGCACAATGCCGGGGGCGTCCGGCAACACGCCCCGAGGGTCGCCGTGCATCACGTAAACCTGTTGCAACACGGTAGCGACCGCGCCCAACGGGTTCCGCATCGCCGTGACATTGCCGGTGACGGCACAATCGCCCAGCGCCACCACGAGGCGGCTGTTGCGGCGCACTTGGCGGGCCAGTTCAAGATGTTCGTCGTTCGCCACGGCACCCTCAACCAGCGCCAAATCCACGGCGGCGGGGAAGGTTTTGTGGTCAGCGATAGGACTGTAGACGAGATCAGCGACGGCGGCGAGGTCAATCAGCCATTCGTCCAAATCGAGCAGCGACATGTGGCAGCCCGAACACCCGCCTAGCCACACCGTCGCAAGTTTGAGTCGTTCCATAGAGCTTCCCTTACCAGCGCTCATTCCGCGCCGCGACAATGGTGGCAATGCGCGTCGAGTCGCGTTCCAGTTCGGCCACGGTGCTACCCCGGCGGAAGATTGCCCCGGTTGGGCAGGCCAGCAAACAC
>CAIRDL010000951.1 GCA_903877345.1 uncultured Oscillochloris sp.
ATGGCAGACTATGCGACGAACTGGAAGCCAGGGGCTGGCTTCGACAAGCTCAGGCAGCGTACTCGCCGGGGGCTGGCTTCGACAAGCTCAGGCAGCGTACTCGCCGGGGGCTGGCTTCGACAAGCTCAGGCAGCGTGCTCACCCGCAGCGTCCTCGTTGGCTGAGCTTGTCGCAGCCAGCGAGGACACCGCCCCACCCACCGTGCTCACCCTAGCGGCGCAAGGCTTGAACGGTCAAGCTGGGTTGAACCATGCCTTACGCAATTAGGCGGGCTGCCAGCCGATCAAGCTTAGCCGTCATGGGGTTGTCCGGGTAACGCAACGCAAAGATGCCCGCGCTCGAGAGCACCATCATCTCGTCAGAGTGCGGCAGAATGGCCCCGACCTCGCAGTTGTAGGTTTGCTCAACCTGGCGCTGCACCTTGTCGAAATCAAAGACTGACGGCACCTTGTTGACCACCAACAGCAGGTTGGGCACCTCAAGTTTACGGGCAACCTCGACTGTGACACTGGTGCCCTGGAAGTCTTGGTTGTCGGGGCGCATAATAATCGCCAGGGCATCGGAGATAGCAATGGAGAGCAGCGTCTCTTCATTCAGACCAGGGTGGGTGTCAATCATCAGCACATCGAGCTTCAAATCGGCGACGAGGCGTTGGAAGCCATCGTTAAGCAAGCCGACATCGTAGCCTTCGCGCAGAATCTTGGCGATTTCACCCGCCTTGATACTCGAAGGAATGAGGAAGACCTGCCCTTTAATTTTGGAACTAATCGCCCGTAGGGACTCGGTCACGTCCATCGCGGCATCGCGGATCTCGCACTTGCCCCACAGGTAATCGTTGAGCGAGCGTCCAATCGTATCTTCGGTCAGGCCGAAGAGGACGTGGATGCCGGGCGACTGAATATCGGTGTCAACCACGCCGACACGCAAGCCACGGGCGGCGAGCAGCGCAGTGACATTGGCGGTCGTATTAGATTTGCCCGTGCCGCCGCGAAACGAGTGGACTGAAATGATCTTCGACATAGGTGTTCCTCTGCTAGGGGGTAGAGCATTGGCCCCGCCCTAAGTATGGCATATTTTTTGGCTAGGTGGCTAGTGAATTTGGCCGTTGACTGAGCGTACTCGTGAGGTCGTCGAGCAACTGTGTGACTGGATGCTTAGGATACCGCAAAACGAACAATCCGGCGCTGCCGTGGGCCGCAATCTCGGTGCTGTAGGGCAGCGTTGCCGCCACCTTCGCCCCATAGGTCGCCTCGAGTTCTTGCTTGACGTTAACCGGATTGAAGGCTGCCGCGACCTGATTGGCGAGCAAGACCACCTGCGGCACCTTCAGGGTGCGGGCGACATCCAGGGCCACCCCCGTGCCCTGGTAGTCGGCCTGATCAAGCCGCAGAACCAGCACCAAGGTCTGGGCAAGGGCGAAGGACAATTCCGTGAGCAACGACACCTCTTGGAGCCCTGCGTGGGTATCCACCAACAGCACGTCAAGCTGTAAGGTCTCGGCCAAGGTGAGCAGGTCATCGGTGATGCGCTTGATACGGAAGCCGGTTTGCAGGAGGGTAGTGAGGTCGCGGGGGCGTGAACTGGCGGGGCTTAGCCAGATGCACCCGCCCGCTTGGGGCAGCGCGGGGGTGACATCGTAGAAGGCAGCACTTCCGTTGGCGCGTTCCAGCAAGTAGTCGTGGAAGGTAGCCCCGATGTGCTGCTCGGCCAAGCCGAAGAGCAGCGTCAGGCCACCGTCGTGGAGATTAGCTTCCACGACGCCCACCCGCCGACC
>CAIRDL010000952.1 GCA_903877345.1 uncultured Oscillochloris sp.
CGCCGAGGTGTCATTCCTCTCTAGCAGTGGCCTGCGGGCGCTGCTCCTCATTCGTAAGGAACTCATGACGGTCGGCGGGGAATTGCACCTCGCCCGACTCCAGGCCCAGGTGCATGAGGTCTTTACCCTCACCGGCTTTATCCAGGTCTTCGCCATTTACCCCACGCTTGATGCGGCCCGCGCCGCGTTTAGCCCAAAACCTGCTTGAATCGTGAAGGACTGCTGCTCGGCGCTGGTCTGGGGGCACTGGTGTTGGTGCCTGCCGCTGTTGCCCTGCGCCGCGCCAAGCTTGAACTTGCCCGCCAACGCCGCTTGCTGCGTGAGTTGGCCCTGCTGAATGAGATCAGTCAGGCGATCATTCATAGCGAACCTGAGGTGGGGACGCTCTGCGAGTTGATCTACCGCGAGGCCAGCAAGCTACTTGATACGGCGGTTTTCCACCTTGGCCTTTTCGATGCTAAGCACTACAGCTTCATCGTGCAGGTGCAAGATGGGGTGCGCCTGCCCGCGCTGACGGTGGATCTCACGGCGGAGGTTGGGCTGTTGGGTTGGCTGCGGCAAACGGGGCAAGCGCTGTTGGTCGAGGATTTCACTATCGAGCAGGTGCCCGCCCGCCCTCAGTCCCCGAATGAACGCCCGCCGCGTGCGGGTCTTTACGTGCCGTTGCTCGCGGGCGACCATGTGCTCGGCATCATTGCGGTGGAGAGCGATCAGCCGGGAGCGTTTGGGGCTAACGACTTGCGCTTGCTGACGCTGCTTGCCGACCAAGCTGCGGTCGCGATTATGCGGGCCAGCGCCTTCCGCAAAGCCAACGTTAGGGCGGTGCAACTCCAGGCCATTCAACAGGTAAGCGAGCGCATCACGGCGATCCTCGACCTTGATTTGCTGCTCCCGGCGGTGGTGCGGCTGATCCACGAACACTTCGGCTTTCACCCGGTACATATTTTCACGCTTACGCCGAATGATCCGCGCATCTACTTCCGGGCCTCGACAGCGACGGGCGAGCAACTGGATCAAGTGCGGGCGTTGTCGCTGATGCTCGGCCAAGGGCTTGTGGGCAGCGCGGTGCTTCGAGGTGCGCCCATCCTTGTCAGTGATGTGCAGCGCGAGCCGCGTTACATTCGGGACGACCAACACACCCGCTCGGAATTGGCGGTGCCGTTGCGCGTCGGCGAACAGGTGGTGGGCATCCTTGATGTGCAGAGTGACGCGATTGATGCGTTCGACGCCGACGATCTGTTTGTGCTACACACACTGGCCGACCAGATTGCCGTGGCGATTGATAGCGCCAACAGCTATCGCGCCCAACAGGAAGAAGCCTGGACGCTCAACGCGCTGCTCCAAGTCGCCGAGCAACTCAGTCGCGTCACGCACATCACCGATCTGGTTGCCGTGGCGGTGCGTCTGCCGGCCCAACTGATTGGTGCCCCGCGTGCCTCATTGCTGGTGTGGGATCAAACTGCCGAACAGTTTACTTGTGAAGCTGTCCACGGCTTAGACTCGTCGCGGGAAGCCGATCTGGTGGGCCAACTGGTGGGCCCAGAGGCCGTGCCGTTGGTTGATGCGTTGCGTCAGGCGGTGGCGGACGGGCGGCGGCTGATCAGGGTGCCGCATCCGCACCTGGTGCTGGCGGGCGCGAGCAGCAGCCTGATCGTGTTGCCGTTGGTGGGGCGTATGGGCTTACTGGGGGCGCTGGTGCTTGATTATGACGAAGAACCGCACCTGAGTGAGCGGCAGCGCAATTTGTGCGTCGGGACAGCGGGGCAAGTGGCGGGGGCGCTTGAGAATCTGTTGTTGGCGCACGAGGCCGAGGCTGCCGCACAGTTTGAGCAGGAATTGCGCGTGGCCCGCGAGATTCAGACTACCTTGTTGCCAGCCAATCCACCGCAACTGCCCGGTTGGGCGATTGATGCGACGTGGCGGTCGGCCCATTTGGTTGGCGGCGATTTCTTTGACTTTTGGCCGCTGCCGGTGAAACGGGCGGCCCTTACCTCTGCGGCGGTCGGCGACGAACATGGGACTGACGCCGTAGCGAGTGGCGCGCACGCCGCCGCCGAACTGGGCTTCGTCATCGCCGATGTGAGTGACAAGGGCGTACCGGCGGCGCTCTTTATGGCGATGGCCCGTTCGCTGGTGCGCGCCGCCGCCCTGGATGGCGCACCGCCAGCGCAAGCCATTGAGCAGGCGAACCGCTGGCTCACCCGCGACTCCGAGTCGGGGATGTTCGTCACGCTCTTCTATGGCGTGCTGGAGCCGCAGAGTGGGCGGTTGCGCTACACCGTGGCCGGACACAACCCGCCGCTGCATTACCGCGCCGCCACGGGTACGCTGGTCGAGCTACACACGCCGGGCATCGCGTTAGGCGTGTTGGAGGCGATTACGCTTGGAGAGGCCACGACCGTCTTGGCCCCGGGTGATGTGCTGGTCTGTTACACCGACGGCGTGACCGAAACGATTAACGAGACCAGTGAAGAGTTCGGCGTCGCACGGTTGCGGGCGTTGGTGATCGAGCAGCAGAGCGCCCCAGTCGCAATGCTGCTCCAGGCAATCATTGCTGCGGTGAACCAGCACGGTCACGGGCAGCCACCCTTTGACGATGTGACCCTGGTGGTGCTCAAGCGTGAACTGATGCGTGAGGCGTGAACTAATGCGTGAGGCGTGAACTGATGCGTGAGGCGTGAACTGATGCGTGAGGCGTGATGCGTAATCGGTCAGGGTGCGGCCTGGTCACGAATCACGAACCACGAACCACGAATCACGAATCACGAATCACGAACCACGAACCACGAATCACGAATCACGAATCACGAATCACGAATCACGAATCACGAATCACGAATCACGAACCACGCATCACGCATCACGCATCACGCATCACGCATCACGAACCAC
>CAIRDL010000953.1 GCA_903877345.1 uncultured Oscillochloris sp.
TTCACGCCCTGGCTACGGTAGACCTTCTGCGCCTCGTTCACCAGATAGCGCTGCACCGCCTCGCGGCCCTGGAGGCCCAGCAACTCCTGGGGATTCGCATTGCCGTCAGTCAATTGCTGCCCCGCCACCACGCTCTGGCCGTTCTCGACGCGCATCCGAGCCGTGTGCAGCACCGCCAACTCACGCTCCTCACGATCCTCCTGGCTCACCAGGATTTTGTCAGGGTAGACGTAGACGCGCCCCGCCAAGCGCGCCCGAATAGGCAGTTCGTCGCTCTCCGCATAGTTACTCTCAGCGATGACCTGGCCTTCGCCCACGTCGCTCTCGTGCGCGACCAGCGCAATATAGCCCTTGGGCAGCAAGTGTTCTTCGGTGTAAACCTCCGAGGCGATCACCTTGACCTTGCGCTGGCCGTCGTCCTCTTTGATCACCTGCACCACGCCGTCAATCTCAGCCAAGAGCGCCTTGCCCTTAGGCACCCGGGCCTCGAAAATCTCCTGCACGCGGGGCAGACCCTGGGTAATATCGTCAGCCGAGGCCACACCGCCTGTATGGAAGGTACGCAACGTCAACTGCGTCCCCGGTTCGCCAATGGACTGCGCCGCGATGATGCCGCACGCCTCGCCGATGTCCACCAACTTGCCCGTCGCCAGATTCCGCCCGTAGCAGAGGCGGCAGATCCCGTGTTCCGCCTGACAACTGAGCGTCGAACGCACATACACCGATCTGATGTTGTGGACAGCCAAAGACTTGGCGTGTTCCTCATCAAGCTCGTCGTTCCGGTCGGCCAGCACGTCGCCCGTCGCCTTATCAATGACTGGGGCCGCGAGGATGCGCCCGATCATCCGCACCGCCAGATTTTCCATCAACTCATCGTCGTCATCAGCAAAAAGCCAAACCCCATCCTCGGTTTTGCAGTCCTCGATGGTCACAATCACATCTTGGGCCACATCAACCAAACGTCGTGTCAGATAGCCCGCGTCAGCCGTGCGCAGCGCTGTGTCCGCCAAACCCTTGCGCCCACCGTGGGTCGAGACGAAATAGTCAAGCACCGAGAGGCCCTCACGGAAGTTGGCTTTAATCGGCAGTTCGATGATCCGGCCCGTCGGGTCAGACATCAGACCACGCATCCCGGCCATTTGCGAAATCTGATTGATATTGCCACGCGCTCCCGAGGTGGACATCATCGCCACGGGGCCGTACTGGTTGAGGTTCTCCCTCACGGCACCAATCGTGTCCTTCGTGGCCTTTTGCCAGATCCGCACCACTTCCTGGTAGCGCTCGTCATCGGTGATCAGGCCGCGCCGGAACTGCTTCTCCACTTCAGCAACGCCCTCTTCCGCCCCGCGCACAATCTCTTTCTTCGCCTCAGGCACCTCAATATCGTTGATGCCGATGGTCATGCCGCCCAGGGTCGCGTACTTGAAGCCCAGCGCCTTGATCATGTCAGCCTGTTGGGCCGTCATCTCCGAGCCATAGATCCGCGCCAACTCCTGCTGCGATTTATTGCCATGTACCACCCGCACCTCGTCGTAATGCTCCGTGGTGAGGTTCTTGAAGTTGGTGTAGTACTTATAGCAGTCGGCAATGATCTCCTTCAGCCCCTTCTTGTCCACCACCCGGTTGCGATAGCGCAACGGCGGCATCAGTTGGCTGTTCAGTAGCACGCGCCCAATTGTGGTCCTAATCAGCATGCGCGGCGTCCCATCCTCAGCCGGAGCCAGGACGTGGAGTCCTTCGCAGTCATTCTTGCCCTCGGGCAGACCCTCCATCCGGATCCAGACCGGAGCTTGGATCGCCACCAGCCCCTTGTCGTAGGCCAGCATCGCCTCGTCCACCGTGGCAAACTTCTTGCCGCTACCCCGCGCCCCTTCCCGCACCATAGACAGGTAGTAGCAGCCAAGCACGATGTCCTGCGATGGCGTGATAATCGGGTCGCCGTGGGCCGGACTGAGCAGGTTGTACTTGCTCAGCATCCGCGAACGCGCTTCCTCTTGGGCCTTGCGTGACAGCGGCACATGCACCGCCATTTGGTCGCCGTCGAAGTCGGCGTTGAAAGCGGCGCAGACCAACGGGTGCAACTGGATGGCCGAACCCTCGATCAGTTTCGCCTCGAAGGCTTGGATCGAAAGTCGGTGCAACGACGGGGCGCGATTCAGCAGCACCAAGTAGTCTTTGATCACCTCTTCAAGCACGTCCCACACCTCGGGGCGCACCCGCTCAACAATGCGCTTGGCACTCTTGATGTTATGGGCAAAACCCTTCTCAACCAAACGCCGCATCACAAAGGGCTTGAACAGTTCAAGCGCCATCTTCTTCGGCAGACCGCACTGGTGCAGCTTGAGGTTCGGCCCCACCACAATCACCGAACGGCCCGAGTAGTCTACGCGCTTGCCCAACAGGTTCTGGCGAAAACGCCCCTGCTTGCCTTTGAGCATGTCGCTGAGGCTCTTCAGCCGGTGCTTGCCCTTGCCCGACACCGCCCGCCCGCGCCGCCCGTTGTCAATCAGGGCGTCTACCGCCTCCTGCAGCATCCGTTTCTCGTTCCGCACGATAATCTCGGGCGCGTTCAGTTCCATCAGCCGTTTGAGCCGGTTGTTGCGGTTGATCACCCGCCGGTAGAGGTCGTTCAGGTCGCTGGTGGCAAAGCGTCCGCCGTCAAGTTGCACCATCGGGCGCAGGTCAGGCGGAATCACCGGCAGCATCGTCAGGATCATCCACTCGGGCTTGTTGCCGCTCTTGCGAAACGCCTCAACCACGCGCAGCCGCTTGGTCGCCTTCTTGCGCCGTTGGCCCTGCGTCGTTTGCACCTCGACATTCAGATCTTCAGCCAACTTGCCCAAGTCCACCGTACGCTCGATCAACTCGCGCACCGCACCCGCGCCCATATCCGCCCGGAAGACACCCAAGGCGGTGTCGCGCAGTTGGCGGTACTCGTTTTCGGTTAAAATGCGGCAGACCTTCAGCCCTTCAAGGAGATCGAGTTTCTCCTTCTCCTCCCGCACCAGTCCGTCCATTTCGCGCTGGAGGCGTTCCTGAAGCTTCTCCTGCTCCTGCGTGACCTCTTGCTCCTTGCGCTCACGTTCGGCATCGGTCAGCAGTTCGGCGTCCGCCATATCGCGCTGCCGCCGCGCCTCCATCGCATCCAGTTCCTGATCTACCAACTCGTCCAACTGGGCGAGGGTGCGCTCATTGATGAGTTCGCCCTCCTCGACGATGTTCGTGCCGTGGAAGACAAAATCCTCCTCAGCCGTCTCGCCATCCAGATCCTCTAGCCGCTCACGCAGCTTGTCAGCCTCATCGGAGATCTCTTCGCGCAGCCGCTTGGCGTCCTCTTCAATGCGCGCCTGCGTGCTGATCTGCGCACTCTCCATCCCGCCCATGTCTTGGGTCAGTTGGGTGCTCAGCTCAGTGCGCTTCTCCTCGACTTGGCGCTGCACCTTCTCCCGTCGCTCCGCATACTCCTCCTGGATCATGTCGCGCCGCTCTAGGCGCAGCTCATCATTTACCTCGACAATCACGTAGGAGGCGAAGTAGAGCACCCGTTCCAAATTGCGCGGCGAAATGTCCAGCAGCAAGCCCAGCCGACTCGGCGTACCCTTCACAAACCAGATGTGGCTCACCGGCGAGGCCAAGGTGATATGCCCCATCCGGTCGCGCCGCACCTTCGCCCGTGTCACCTCAACGCCGCATTTGTCGCAAACCACGCCCTTATAGCGGACGCGTTTGTATTTGCCACAGTAGCATTCCCAGTCCTTCGTGGGGCCAAATATTCGCTCACAGAATAATCCATCTCGCTCAGGTTTCAGGGTGCGGTAGTTGATCGTCTCAGGCTTCGTCACCTCGCCGTGCGACCACGACCGAATATCCTCGGGCGAGGCCAAGCTGATGCGGATGGCATTGAAGTCATTAATCTCGAGCATTAAACTAGCTCCTGTGGCGGAAGATACGCGGCGAACCGCGCACGCATCCCTTCTGTGATCGTGCCACGCTCAGGCCGTTTCTTTGGCTGCCAGGCAAGAAAATCAGCGGCAATGGCAGCCTTGCGGTCAAGGGCCAGCCCTGGATGCTCGACATACAGCCAAGCGGCCAAGCACTTCGCCCTGATGGTGCTCCACTTTAAGTACCAGAGCTTACGGTTAGGCACAACGTTCGGCGCTGGAATGTCCGTCTGTGCTGCAATGGCTTCTGCCATCTTCTCCAGAAGTTGCTTTGAACCTGAGTAGATCTGGAGAATGGGCCGGTCACCGTTCCAAGCCAAGGTCCCGTCTCCGTCAACGAAGCCGCGTACAAAGTGGGCAAGCAATTCTGCCGGGATAGACGGAAACCCAATCACATTCGACTTGTTTGGCATCCCGCCAAGTGCCAGCAGATCGGTGTACATCTCTTTGCTACAGAATTCGATCTCGTAGCAGTGCAGCGTACCCGAGATTTTGCGTGGACTTGGTGCCTTGCCGACCACGCAGGCAATCTGCTCAAGATGCTCCCGGTCGTTGCTCGCAAATTCGATGAGGTGTGCGCCCGTATCCTGCCGGTGCCGCATATACCCATCAGCCCACCAGTACCCCAACACATACGCCATCACTGGCGTCCAACAGCGGAAAAAGTCAACCGTGCGCGGCGGGCGTCCCATCACTGCTCTCCAGTAGGACAAGTGTACTGGAGAGAGTATATCCGGTTGCGGAAGTTCTGTCAACCGCTACCGGATATACCCGTAACGCGCCTAGCTAAAACTCCCCGCGCTCCATCCCCGACAGGTTGATCCCGTCCAGCGCCGCCATGTCGCCATCCGCATCATCCGTGAGTTCCACCGGCTTCTCGTCTTCGCTCAGTACCTCAACACTTAGGCCGAGGCTCTGGAGTTCTTTGATCAGCACCTTGAAGCTCTCCGGGACGCCCGCCTCCTGGATCGGTTCGCCCTTGACAATCGCCTCGTAGGTCTTCACCCGACCCACCACGTCGTCCGATTTCACCGTCAGCATCTCTTGGAGAATGTAAGCAGCGCCGTAGGCTTCCAGCGCCCACACTTCCATTTCGCCGAAGCGCTGTCCGCCGAATTGCGCTTTCCCGCCGAGCGGTTGTTGCGTAACAAGGCTGTAGGGGCCAGTCGAACGGGCGTGGATCTTGTCCTCCACCAAGTGGGCCAGTTTGAGCATATAGGCGTAGCCCACCGTCACCGGATGATCAAAGCACTCGCCGGTTCGCCCATCGTAGAGCGTCACTTTGCCGTCGTCGGGCAACCCCGCCGCGATCAGGTGCTCTTTGATCTGCCGCTCGTTGGCCCCATCAAACACCGGCGTCGCCACCCGGAAGCCGAGCCGCGCCGCCGCCCACCCCAGATGTGTTTCGAGAATCTGTCCGATGTTCATGCGCGACGGCACGCCAATCGGGTTGAGGATGATGTCCACCGGACGCCCGTTCGGCAGGAAGGGCATATCCTCAATCGGCAGCACCCGCGAAACTACGCCCTTGTTCCCGTGACGCCCGGCCATTTTGTCGCCCGCGCTGATCTTGCGCTTCTGGCAGAGCAGCACCCGCACCGTTTGATTGACCCCAACGGGCAGTTCCGCCCCATCGTTACGCGAGAACACCTTGACATCAATCACTTTGCCGCGCACCCCGTTCGGCACCCGCAGCGAACTATCCTTCACCTCGCGGGCCTTCTCGCCGAAAATCGCCCGCAACAGCCGCTCCTCAGCCGTCAGGTCAGTCTCGCCCTTCGGCGTGATTTTCCCCACCAAAATGTCGTTCGGCTGTACCTCGGCCCCGACATAGATAATGCCCCGCTCATCAAGATTCCGCAGGCTATCTTGTCCAACATTAGGAATGTCGCGGGTGATTTCCTCCGGGCCAAGCTTCGTATCACGGGCCTCAACTTCATACTTCTCAATATGGATCGAAGTAAAGATGTCTTCCCGCACCAAACGCTCCGAAACCAGGATGGCATCCTCGAAGTTCCCGCCCTCCCAGGGCATATAGGCCACCAAAATGTTCTGCCCGAGCGCCAGTTCACCATTATCAGTCGAAGAGCTATCGGCAATCACATCGCCCGTCTGTACCCGTTGGCCCCGCATCACCGCCGGGCGTTGGTTAATGCACGTATCCTGGTTACTTCGCATGAATTTTCGCAAGCGATAGGCATGCTCGTAGCCGTCATCTTCCTCAACCACGATCAGTTCGCTTGTAGCGCTAAGTACTCGTCCCGGCTTCTTTGCGACGACCACTTGCCCAGAATCGCGGGCGGCCCGGAACTCCATGCCGGTGCCAACAATCGGGGCATCGGGACGGAGCAACGGCACGGCTTGACGCTGCATGTTCGAGCCCATCAAGGCGCGGTTAGCATCGTCATGCTCAAGGAAGGGAATCAGCGCGGTCGAGACGCTGACCACCTGCTTGGGCGACACATCCATATAGTCAATGCGATCCACCCGTTCCTGCACAAACTTCTCCGCGAAGCGGCACGAAGCGGTGACTTGAACAAAACGGTTCGACTCGTCAATTGGCGCGTTGGCCTGCGCCACCACGAAGCGATCCTCCTCATCAGCGCTGAGGTACTCGACTACTTGCGACACCACCGGCTGAATGCGGATCGTCTTGAGCGGCAAATCAGCGATCTGTTCCGCCAGCGCCCGATTGATCTCGCGGCCCGACTCAGCAATACTCGCGCCCGTCTCAGGATCGGTCAAATCCTCGCGCAGAATTTGGCCGCGCAACATACCAATCGCGATGCGGCGAGCCGTCGCCTCATCGGTGCGCGTGCCCTTCGCCGCAATCAGGTCGCCCGTCCGCAGATCGCGCACATCGCGCAGCAAGATCGCACGTTCGCGCAAAA
>CAIRDL010000954.1 GCA_903877345.1 uncultured Oscillochloris sp.
ACCAAGAAGCTCTGTTCCGGCAGAAATTCGTAGATCTCGGGAATATTGGGGTGGCCGGGCGTGTTAAGCGTGACCAGGAGCTGCGCCTCGCGCCGAAAGTTGCTGACGGCCAACTCTTGGGTGCGCGCACTCCAGGCAAGATTGGGTACTTGGCGCTTCGCGACACAATAGCGCTTGAGCTGACGATCAAAAACCAGATACGCCTGACCGAAGCCACCCCGCCCGACCGCCCGCTCGACAGTGTAGCGCCCGCCAGGGTCAATGGTGGTACCAGGAGCCAAATCGGCATCGGGCGCGTCGGGTGGCACCGTCACGGTTGCGCCGAGGGCAGCCTGTTGGGCCACCGCGATCACGGTAGCGGGTGTTGCGCCTGTCGCGCTGTCGTTCAGGGGGCGCGTCATGCCCAATGGCGTCCCGCACGCATTGCAGAAGCGCGAACCCGGTGGATTCAGGTGGTCGCAGGCGGTGCATCTGATCTGAGCGCTGTCCAACATAATGGTTAGCCCGTGCCCCGCACAAAGATATTCGGCCAAGCGCGAAAACGGGTGAGGAAGGCGTCACGCCGCGTCTCAACGCCATCCTGCATCAGCACCCGGTAGACGGTAAGCTCACGTCCACTACGGGCGACATCGCTCTGACGAACGGTGCCTAACGGCAGACTCGGATCATCCACATAGACAGGTTCGCTGGGCGCTGCCACCTCATTGCTGACGCTTGGGCCTTCGAGGCGCACCTCGCGGGATGGGCGAGTGCCATAGAAACGCACCGTCAGCACCTGGGCCGCTTCGTCTACTTCAGTCTGCATCAGCAACCAGTGGCCGGTATCGTTGACAACCTTGAGGTCGGCGACGCCCGTGTAAATGGCCGCATCAAGCCCCTGACCATCACCGGCGGAACCAAGCCCAAAACGGTCATACCAACTGATGTAGAAGGCGTGCGCGTGGCGTTCCGTCACCGGCAGGCCCGCCCAGAAAGCGGCCCGAAAGACGGTGGTTGAGACTTGACACACGCCGCCGCCCCATTCCAGTTGGGTGCGATTGCCGATAATGGCGTAGCCTTCAACAAAGCCATTGGCAGCATCAACCTCGCCAAGTTGCCGATTAAACGCAAACTCCTCGTCGGGCGCAATCAGCACGCCGTCCATCCGGCGGGCACCCGCTTTGATGTTGGTGATGCGGTACGCCGCCGAACCACTGAAACTGCTCTGCCCTTCAGCCACCAATGTCTTGATGTCAAGGGTGGGCAAACTCGCCGCCGTGATACGCGGCGCAAGTTGTTCAACGGGCAAACTGAGGGTGCGCGTGGTGGACACGGCATGCAGTAACAAACTGGCGATTTGGGCGGTAGCTTGCGGCTGTTCCAGCCGCCACCCCGGCTTGCCCGCTTCAACCATCCGCACCTGCCCATTGGTGAAGCGCAAGCGCGGCTCGGCGGTGCCCGTATCCACAAGTTGCGCCAGCCCCTCGACCGCCCGTGTCAGGCGTTCGTCATCCACGCGCACCTCAAGCCGACCGGCGGCGGGCGTCACCGCCAGCAACTCAGCGAGGCGTTCGGGTTTCCAGACCCAGACTTGCTCGCCCCGGCGCAACTCCAGCGAACTTTTGAGCAGTTCGTTGGCGCGAGCTTGGGCTGTGACAAGCGCCTCATCGGCGATGGTAGGAACGAGCGTGCGGGTACGGATGGACACCTCGCGGGGGCGCAAGTCACGCAGGGCCAGCAGCACATCGTTGGTCGTGGCGTCAACCAGCATTTGGACGCCGGGGGTACTCGGCGTGCCAACCACGCGGGCGGCGGCGATAGAGAGAGCGGCGTCTTGGGCGGGGCGCTCGATTTGGGGCGTCAGGCTGAGCAGATACGCCTGGAGGACGCGCTGGTCAATGACAATGCGGGGTACAACATCGAGACCCTCGCGCCAGAGCGCATACAGTTCGCGCAGGCGCGTAAACGGGTCGCCGTGGCGTCCCGCGTCGAGCGCGGTTGCGGCAATTGTTGGGGCATCAAGGCGTGCCCCAAGCTCCGTCAACGTAGGGCGCCACGTCTGCCCCGCGTAGGTAAAAACCACCGGCGCTTGCAGAAAAGCCCCGTAGCGTTCGGCAAGTTGCGCGCTAAGGGCGGCGCTGCTCAGTCCGGCGACTGGCACCCCTTGGACGCGAACGCCGGGCAGGGCTTGATCGCGGTAGAGCAGATTGAGCAGATAGGGCAAGATCAGGGGCGCGACGAGGATCAGGCCAAGGAGCACAAACCAGGGCGTGTTGCTCCGGCGCGTCGCGGCCTGCGGGCGACGGCGTGGCGGAGGCAAAGCCTCGGGCGGCTCCTCGCGTGGCGGCTTCTCGTCGGGGTCGGGGGATTGTCCCGCCGCCGCCCGCCGCCGTTGCATCGGGCCGTACTCCTGATAATAATCGTTGATGGGCATAAGGGGCTAACGGGCCGCGTGGGTGCCTGCGCGGAAGCGACTTGATTCTGCTGCGCTAACTGCGCCCCCTATTGTACAAAACCTTGCCACGGCGCACAAGTTTGACAGGCATGCCGTTCCTGACTATAATCAGCCTCGGTCGGGGGCCTCTAGCTCACTGGTAGAGCAGTTGACTCTTAATCAATTGGTTCAGGGTTCGAGTCCCTGGGGGCCCACCACATTAGCCAAGACGCCGCTCGACAGAGCGGCGTCTTGGT
>CAIRDL010000955.1 GCA_903877345.1 uncultured Oscillochloris sp.
CTCGTGACTCGTGACTCGTGACTCGTGACTCGTGACTCGTGACTCGTGACTCGTGACTCGTGACTCGTGACTCGTGACTCGTGACTCGTGACTCGTGATCGCTCAGGGTGCGGCCTAGTCACGGATCACGCATCACGCATCACGGGTCACACGACGACCGGGACATTTTAAATTTTCCGCATCCCTTAGCAGTCAGTAAAGTAAGTCCTCTTGTATTTCCTCATCACGTCCGTTGGCTGAGCTTGCCGAAGCCCGCAAGGCCACCGCAGCGTCCGCGTTGGCTGAGCTTGCCGAAGCCAACGCCCCTTCGCAGCACCGCCCCCATTACGCAGAGGATGATGACTTGACCATCGCCGCTCGCCCTCTAATGGCAGTGCCGAACGTGCTAATGGCATCCCTGTCGTGAGACGCTAATCTGCGTTGTCCACTCGCCAAGCATCAGCAGTGCCGCCTGCGGAGATTCTCGTGGGCAGCGCCGCCACGCCGTGGCAGCCCACCGCCCGCGCCAACTCCGCCCTCCGACTGAGTGCCGCATCCGCCCCACGTCGCGGCAACCTCCGTGTGTTGCATCGCCTCGAAGCAGGCAGCGAAGCCAACGAAGCGGGCACGCAGCCCGCTCTACCGATAGGATACGTTCATGACTACGCGCCTGCTGCGTTCACGCACTGACCGGATGTTCGCCGGGGTCTGCGGTGGCCTTGCCGCCTATTTCGGCATTGATGTCACCCTTGCGCGCCTCCTGTTTGTCTTGGCCGTCCTCAGTGGCCTCAGCCCGCTGATCTCCCTCATTCTCTGGATCGTGATGCCTGAGGAACCTGCTATAGCAATCCTATGCAGGTCGTGAAGAGGAGTCAAGGCTTCAGCCGGCTAAAGCCTTGACTCCTCTTTACGTTTCCAAGAGGATTGCTATAGGAAGGAAGTAGCGCCCGCGAATCACGAATTAGAAGTCCTAGGAAGGAAGTAGAAGTTCTAGGAAGGAAGTAGCGCCCGCGAATCACGAATTAGAAGTTCTAGGAAGGAAGTAGAAGTCCTAGGAAGGAAGTAGCGCCCGCGAATCACGAATTAGAAGTTCTAGGAAGGAAGTAGCGCCCGCGAATCACATCCTAGCGGCGTTCGTACCACGACGAGACCTCTTCGCTTCCTGCGGGCACAGAAAGCCACGAAAAGGCCCAGAAAACGATCTTTCTGGGCCTTTCCGTGGGCTTCTGTGGCAAAAGCTCGTTGTGGGCCTAGCCTGCGCTAGGCATGGTGCAAAAGCGGTGGTTCCAGCTTTACCGTTGCACCCTGCGACCGCACCATGTACGCCTTGCGGCTTTGCGTGAGGTCGTTAGACGGTAAAACTCGTTTGAACCATACACGCTCTGTTCCTGTGTTTGCCCTAACCTACGCCACCCGCACCACATCACCCGGCACAGGGAATTGCTCACACAGGGCCGCAACCTCAGCGGCGATGCGGGTGTGCAACGCCGTATCGCTGCGGGCGTGCAGCACCTGGGCGATCCAACTGGCGATTTGCGTCATCTCAGCCTCGCGCATGCCCCGCGTGGTGACTGCAGGGGTGCCGATCCGAATACCGCTGGTGCGTACTGGTGGCTGCGGGTCGTCGGGAATGGCATTTTTGTTGAGCGTGATGTGCGCCTGTTCCAACGCCTTTTGCGCCTGCGCGCCAGTCAATCCAAGCGGCGTGAGGTCAGCCAGCATCAGATGGTTGTCGGTACCACCGCTAATCAGCGTGATGCCGTGCGCCAACAGGCCCGCCGCCAACGCCTGCGCGTTGCGCCGAATCTGGGCCGCGTACAGCTTAAACTCGGGGCGCAACGCCTCGCCGAAGGCCACCGCTTTGCCCGCAATCACATGCATCAGCGGGCCGCCTTGGGTGCCAGGAAAGACACTGGAGTTGATCAGCTTCGCGTAGGGCTCGTCCATCATAATCAGACCGCCACGCGGCCCGCGCAGCGTCTTGTGGGTGGTCGTGGTGACAATCTGGGCGTGACCGACGGGCGTGGGGTGTTCGCCCGCTGCGACGAGACCCGCAATATGGGCGATGTCCGCCATTAGGAGCGCCCCAACTTCGTCGGCAATCTGGCGCATACGGGCAAAATCAATGATACGCGGGTAGGCACTGGCCCCCGAAGTAATTAGCTTCGGGCGAACGGCCTGAGCCTTGCGGAGCAGGTCGTCGTAGTCTATCTGGCCCGAGGTTGGGTCAACCCCGTAGAACTGGACGTTGTACCAGCGCCCAGAGAAGTTGACCGGACTACCGTGCGTGAGGTGGCCGCCATGGTCGAGCCGCATCCCAAGGAAGCTGTCGCCAGGTTGTAAGAGCGCGTTGAAGACGGCGATGTTCGCCTGGGCACCGCTGTGGGGCTGCACATTGGCGGCATCCGCACCGAAAAGTTGCAGGGCGCGATCAATGGCGATTTGTTCCACCACATCAACAAACTCACAGCCACCGTAGTAGCGTTTGCCGGGCAGACCCTCGGCATACTTATTGGTCAGTACCGAGCCTTGGGCTTCCATAACGGCAAGGCTGGTGTAATTCTCGCTGGCAATCAACTCAAGACCGACCCGTTGGCGGTGCGCCTCCTGTTCAATGGCGGCGGCAATCTGCGGATCAGCCTGGCGCAAGTGGTCTAACATACAATCTATCTCCTAACGGGGCTTATGGCAATACCGCAAAACTCGCCCGGTCACGCTGAGCGGAGCGAAGCGTCCCGGCGATGATGATGCAC
>CAIRDL010000956.1 GCA_903877345.1 uncultured Oscillochloris sp.
CCGCCACTTTTACGCAAGGCCACCAAGCCACCACGAGGCAACGCCAGTTGGTCATCGTTGGGCGGCGTCGGCGGGATGGGCGGCGCGGCGGCTTCAGGTGGGGCGTCCGTTGGCTCCGCGTCAGCCTTCAGCGTGCGGTCAACATCACCGGCGGCCAACCCGCTCAGGGCGAGGCCGGTTGGTGGCAGGGCGGGCCGCTGCTCAGACTCCTCGGGGTTCGGCATTACTGCACCTTCATGCTGGCGATCACGCGCTCGAACTGCGCGATAGCGGCGGCATACTCACCCTCCGGCGCGACCAAAGTCACGTAATAGGTCTGGTCGGTGGCAACGATGATGTATTCGCAGGCGTGGACGACCACCGGCAGCGCGGCGCGGCGTGGCGCGTCAATGGGCTGCGTGACGTAGGCGAACTCCGAGCGCAGCGCCCGCACGCCTTGCACCGTTGCTTCGGCATCAGCCAAAAAGTGGTAACTCGGCAGCGCTTGGCGTTCCGCGACGCGCTGGTCAAGCAGCGTTTGGAGCGTCGGCAAGCTGGTCGGATCGAGCAGACGGCTCTCGACGGTCAGCGTTGTTTTGAAGGCGGAAACCGTGCCGGGATCGGCCACGCGCAGCAAGACATTTTCAGGCATATCTGTGGCGATCCAGCCCGCCGGGTAGGCAAACGTGAGCGGAGCCACGTCCGTCTGGAAGCGGCGGGTGCGCGTGGTCGTGGTCTGCATCAGCGCCCAACCGCCGAGCAAGCAGCACACGGCGAGTATGACCACGCCAAGGTCTTTGGCGCGTAGCCGCAGGGCGTAGATCGGCGCGTCGTTTGTGGTTTCAGTCATTGCATCCTCCACGAAAAGCCCTGGTAAAACGATTGGGTTTTGACACTACCGCAAAAGGAACGCTGTGAGGTGTCTTGTCATTCTGAGCGAAGCGAAGAATCCCGACCGGGACGCTTCGCTGCGCTCAGCGTGACAACGTGCCTTTTGCGGTAGTACAGATTTTGACTTTTGAAAAATAAAGTGGCTGACGATTAGAAATTTTGCAACATCTGGCTGGATTAACAGTGTTTTCATGTCTCTCTTTTTACAACGAGATTAATCTCCCGGTTCCATTTGAAAACCCGCCTGCTTGAAATGATTATCGAACGTAAAAACGTTAGTTATCTGGTATTGACGCATTAAAACGAAGGAAACACAGTCTGTGAGTGAAAAACGCTTATCTTGATGTCGTACAAAATACGCCCAGCTTTGCTGGAAAAGCGAGCTTTCGACATGAACCAGGGTTATCTTTGCGCTGGTCAATAAAAGAGTCCCGACTTCAATGGCTTTCTTATGCTGGTCTCGACTATTGAAAAACGTGACAATCTCATCAAAAACATACGTAGTCGTGAGTATGTCTGGGAGATTCCCACGAAATTTCTGCCAGTGAAGTTGCGCTCGGTGATGATTCTGGTCGTTTCGTAATTCTATTGCCAGAATATAACTTGTGTCGAGGAAATACACGGTCAAGCTTCGGTGAGGTATGTATCATGGTGCGTCGAAGCATCTGTAATATCAAGGGTAATGGGATCTTTGCCAAGCAAAAGGAGCGGATCATCCGCCAATGGTATGATGGGGACAATGACAATGCGGTTGTTTTCTTGGCGTATTTCCACCTCAAAGACACCAACCAACCATTCTTTTGGAATAACCAGCCCTTGTTCTGTTACACGAGCGCGCATAGCTTCCGCCTTGTCTTGCATAAAACGCTTCGATTTCCCATGCATGATAGCATGAGTTTGGGCAGTCCAACATCGGATCCAAAGCCCTAACAGCTATGAGGTGCGCCGCAACGTCACTTCGGTGCTGCGCCCCATCAGGAAGGCCAGGAGGAAGAAAGCTCCAAGCGCCACCGCCATTCCGAGGGCCAACGACCGCCACGGGTCAACCTGAAGTCCGGCGGCGCTGACTTCGCCAATCAACCAACTGAAGACGCCGTTGGCGAGCGTGGCGAGGGCGAAGCCGGTTGGCACCCACCAGGCCGGGCGGTGGGCGAATTTTGCTTCAGCCATGAACCAGCCCTGAAGACCGCCGAACGATGCCAGGGCCAGCGCCGTCGTCACGGTTTGTACGACGCCTGGGCCGAGGGCGACGCCGTCATTGGCGAGGACGAAGTAGAGGTTGCTGACGGTCGCCACGCCGAGGCCCGCCACGGTGCCGTAAATGATGCCGTCCATCCGCTCGTCAAACTCGGCGCTGTCGTAGACGACCAACCTGACGGCGAGGTAGATGATCAATTGGGCGGTGGCAGCGACGATCAGAATCGAGGCGAGCAGCGAGGTCAGTGTGTTGGCGCTGGCCCACACATTGACCTGAAACCACTCCGTTGTGACGCGCCGCAGCAAGACATCGGCGAGCAGGGCCGCGAGGATGAAGACGGCGGCGATCTGTTGTTTCGGCTCCGGCTCCAGGCGATCTTGTTGGTAGAAGAAAACCAGCCACAGCGCCGAGGGAATGAGGGCGAGCAGCACCCCCGCGACGATCAGCCCCATGCCGCTGAGTGGCCCTAGCACCGTGTTGGCGAGCACCGCCACGAGGGCGCTAAACACGCCCATGCCGACGATTTGCACGACGGCAGCGCGCCAAAAGCCGGTGTGCGACTTGTTCACCAGCGCGTAATGCCGGTCGCAATAGGCTCGCCCGCCCAACGTCTTGTAGGGCACACTCAACGGTTGGTTGCAGACGCAGCATGTAATCTCGTCGTGCATCGTGCTTACCTGCTCTTCCTCAGTTCGGCGTCTACGCGGTACGGATTCGTGGCATCGGCGGGGATGTCCACCTCGTCGTCGCCAAGAATGGGGCGGTAGCCAGAGGCGAAGACGATCACGCTGTAACTTTGCCCGCGTGGCACGGCAGCCTCGGTCTGGTACATACCTTTGCTGTCAGTTACCCCGGAGGTCAGGATTTCCTCATCGGTGATGTTGTCGTCGGCAGCGGCTTCGCTCGCGGTAAGCCCGGGCTTGATCACGATGAACTGCACACCCTCAATGCCGCGTCCGGTGCTGGCGGCCACGATTTGGCCTTGGAGATAGACGAGATCCTTGGTGGGGGTGCTTGGCGCGGATGGGCCAGCCCCCGTGGTGCAAACCACCAGCGCCACGTC
>CAIRDL010000957.1 GCA_903877345.1 uncultured Oscillochloris sp.
ATCCCCGAACTAGTACACCGTCCGAGTAATTCTGATGGGTTGTCCGAAGGCCGTAGAGGCGGCTCGCGAGCCGCCTCTACCCATCAAATTTACTCGGATGATGTACTAGTCTATGGGCTGATCTTCGTCTCGGCGGTGGGGCTCGGCCCCTTTGCCGGCCCGCTCGCGCTCGTCGCGGGGTCAGTTGGCAGCATCGCCAAGGTTTTCGCCGAATCAATTGAGGCGATTAACCCTAAAGCCAGTGGAGGCGATGGAGGCGGTGGGTGCCTCGCGGCTCCAACAGATTGCCTTTGCCGTTTTTTCCCAAGCCCAACCCAACCTCGTCAGCTACACCTTGCTCTACTGGGAACACAATATGCGGGCCTCGTTCATCGTCGGGGCCATCGGCGGCGGTGGTTTGGGTTTTGAGGTGATGAAAGAGTTGGGCCTCTTTCAATACCAGGCATTTGCCGTCCACGTCAGCAGCATCATTGTGCTGGTCACGCTGGCGGATCGGCTGAGCGCCTGGGTGCGCGGTTGGCTGACGTAAGCTATCCAAGGCGAAAGCGCTTGGGCTTTACCCTGGCGCTACCAGTCCCGTTCCTCGACTGGCATCCGGGTAGGATGGCCTGCGTATCGAGGCCCGGTCGGCGTACGCCCCGACCGCGATGGTACGTCGATGGAACCGCCAAGGTTCAGGTGTGGAGGTACCAACCGTTGACCCTGCAAGCCTTCGCCACAGGGTGCCTCGTACTGAACAAGTGGAGCACCTATCAGCTTTTTGCACCATAGGAAGCGGTAAGCGCACGCTGGGCTACAGCCGCTCAAGCGGGGGCGTTCCTCCCACGGCGGTTCCTGAGCCTGTCGAAGGAAAAGCTCGTGGGCTTCCCGCCCTGAAGGGTAAACATCCGTGAATCGGCAAAAGTAATGATCATCAGACGGCAGATCTAGTTGACATTACTATCGTAATATAGCAATCCTATTGGGGGTGTTGCGTGGAGTCAAGGCTTCAGCCGGATAGGGCCGCCTAAAGGCTCGACTCCTTTTCATAACCTGTGTAGGATTGCTATACAAATACGGTAGGGGCGACGCACCGGCCCAGGATGGGGCCGTCCATCGTGGCTCAGCCCCATCACCCGCCGCCCGTTTCTTATCTACTCGAATGGATAAAGTCGAACTAAGCGCATACGTCAATCCGTGATCCGTGATCGGTCGAGGTGTGGCCCAGTCACGCATCACGCATTACGCCTCACTACCTTGCAAAACGGCTGGGACGCTCACGCGGCTACATTCAGGTGGCCCAGTCACGCATCACGCATTACGCCTCACTACCCCTGCCACGCCGGATGCTCCGGTGTCCATACTTCGCTATTGGGCAACCGCTTAAACCAAGCGTTCTGCCGCCGAATGAAGCGGTGCGTGTCATACTTTAGTCGCTCGATGCACGCCGCTAGACTTGCCGCGCCCTCAAGGTACGGCCTGAATTGGATGTAGCCGAGACTCGACATGGCGGGCAGTTCCCAACCGTAGCCCCGTTGCACCAGCGCCGCCACTTCAGCAACTAAACCTGCCGCCACCATCGCGTCCACCCGCATGTCGGCCCGCACATACAGTTCATCGCGGGGCCGACTCAGCCAGATCGTCCGCACTGCGTAGGGCGGCGGCTCACGGGTCTGGAGTTCGGAGATGGGACGACCCGTGACGGTGTACACCTCCAGGGCGCGCACCACCCGGCGGACGTTCGTCGGGGCGATCTGCGCTGCCGCTTGCGGGTCTACCGCCGCCAAGCGTTGGTGCAGGGCCGCCGCGCCTTGCTCCGCCGCCTCATGCTCCAGGGCGGCGCGCAGGGCAGGCTGGGGGGCGACGTGAGGAATCTGCCAACCCTCAAGCAGCGCGGCGAGATATTGGCCCGTGCCGCCCACAAGCAGCGGCGCTTGCCCGCGTGCGGCGATGGCAGCAATCGTCGCCTGGGCCAACCCTTGGTAGGTTGCCAGCGAAAACGCCTCATCAGGGTCGCAGAGGTCAAGCAGGTGATGTGGAGCGGCGGCTTGCTCGGTGGCGGTCGGCTTGGCCGTGCCGAGGTTCATGTGCCGATAGACTTGGCGCGAGTCTGCCGAGACGATCTCGCCGCCATTTTGACAAGCCAAGGCCACCGCCAAGGCCGTTTTCCCCACCGCCGTTGGGCCGACAATTGCTGTGAGGGTTAGCCGTGAACTAGACTGCATCGCGGTTGCCCTTTGTGATGCCTGTAACTACCAAGTGCTACAATTTACCACATAGAGTTATGACGCAGTGCGGTGTAAGGGTACGCCGCTTACGAGATATGGATACCGCTGTGGGCCAGATCCTGCTTCCTAATCAGCCAGACCTTGGCGCTATCGTTCATCTGACCGCCCGTGATGACCGCGAGTTGCTTGTGCGGCATATGCGTGCTGATGACGCCAACCTGCTCAAGCGGATGTTCTATAAGCTCTCGTCCGAGACTCGTTACCAGCGCTTCTTTATGCCGCTTGATTCCATTGACGAGGAACGGCTCGACCATGAGACGCAACGCCTAGCGACCATTGACCCAGAGCGCGAGACCGCCCTCATCGCGGTGTGTGAAGAGGCGGGCGTTGAGGAGGCGGTCGCCGTCGCCCGCTATAGCTGCCTAGACAACCGCGAAAACGCCTGTGAAGGTTCTATCGTTATTCGCGACGACTATCAGGGCTGCGGCCTCGGGCGGCAGCTTTTCGATCTATTGGTGCAGGTGGCGCTAACCCACGGTTTGCGCCACATGGTCTTGTTGACTCACGCCGACAACGGCGGGATGATTGCCCTTGTCCACGGCCTTGGCATGCCCTACAAGGGCCGCTACAGCGCCGGTCTTTACGAGATGGACGTCCAGTTGGCTGAGGTCGCCCGCCCATACTTCCCCTTCACCTCACCGGAGGCGGCGCTGGTTATGGTTGGCTAGACTGCTTTTTCGTTTAGGCATGTTTCAGAATCGGCCATTTCAGCTTGACCGTTTACTAGGGCAGACGGCGCGACGAACGGGAAACTGGGTGCTGCCTTCGACAAGCTCAGGCAGCGTCCTCGCCCGCAGCATCCTCGCCCGCAGCA
>CAIRDL010000958.1 GCA_903877345.1 uncultured Oscillochloris sp.
CCGCCCCAACTCAGCCAACAGCCAACGCGCCCCGCCCGCGCTGCCCTCCAGCGCCACAAAGAGCGCACCTTGGTACATGCCGGTGCGGGTCAGCCAATCGGCCGCCTCGACCGTCAAGGTCGTCTTGCCCTGGCCGCCGAAACCGTGGATCAGCACCAGCTTGCCCCGCCGCAGGTCGCGTTCCAGGTCAAGCAGTTCGCGGGCACGCCCCACGAAGCCGTAGCGCGGCGCGGTAGGGAACTTGCTCAGCGTCCGCAAGGCCACCGGCAGCAGGGCGCTCTGCGTCGCGCCACCAGGGACAAAGTTGAACGGGCGCTGCTGATAGAAGTGCGGCAGCCACCAATCGAGCAGCGTCACCGCGTCGCCGGGTTTGTCCTTGGTGCGCTGCAAAACGTGGCGCTTGGGGTCGGCATAAAGCTGTTGGCGGGCCAAGGCGTGGGCCAAGTGCAGCGGCGTGTTGCAGGCCAGCTTCTGGTAAAAGGTCTGCACATACTTCGTCGCCGTGACGACCAACAGACTGGCGCTCATGGCGATCACCGAATCCACGCCGCCCTTAATCAGCCGTCCGGCCACACTGCTAAAGGCATCGTCCGCCGCACTAACGGCGCTCTGGCAGGCGGTCAGCACCGCCAGCTTCACGCCGCTCGGCCCCAAGAGATTCGCCAGCACCGTCGCCTCCACCAGTTCCATCCCGCCCGCGTCATTCTCAAACGCCAACGCGCCTATGCCGCTCGTCGCCAAACGCACCCCATCCGCCGAAACCGTAGACGACGGCGTGGTGCGGAAGGCACCGTGGCCGTCGAAGTGCAGAATATGCACCTGCGGCTGCTGCGGGTCATTGAGACGAGCGACGAGGGCGGGCAGCGTCGGCGGGCGCAAGAATTCGATGAGCAGTTCGCCGCTCGCCATTTGGTTTTCGACCGCCGCGTAGAGCGAACGGGCGATGCCACGCGGGTCAATGAAGCCCGCATCATCGGGGCGAGCCGTCACCAGCAGCACGCGCAGCGGCGGGGTGAAGGTTTCGAGCAGCGTCGTGAGATTTTGCTCCGGCAGGCGGCGCACCACGGCGACCGGCGAGCGCCCAATAGTCAGGAAGCTGCGCCCATCGTGCAACAGCTCCCACGGCAAGCTCATCGCGGCGAAAAGACGCGGGTCAACCGGCGCGGTGCCAGCAAGTTGCGCCTCATTCAGGCTCAACTCCAGGCTAAGTTGGCGCTCGACCTGCGGCTGCAACTGCCAAGGCTGGACAATGCGTTGCGCCTCAACCGTATTGAACAGCGCCGCATAAAAGGCGCGGCCCAACGGCTCCAAGCGCTGCTCAAGCTGGCGGGCGCGTTCAGCAAACTGGTCGAACGGCCACAGCCACGACTCTTCGAGGTACCAGCGCAACTCAGCGCGGGTCGGCGCATCGAGCGGATCAACGAGCAACCCGCTGGTGTGCTGGCGTCCAAGCGTGAGTTCGTACTTGGCCAAGGTGGAAGGCGGCGCATCGGGCGGCGGCTCCGTCAGCGTAATCACCAGATCGAGGAGGGTCATGCGTCTAGCTCCAGCAAGCGGCGCAAAAACGCTTCATCAGCGTCAGCGAGGGCGCGGGTGCCAACGGCGGGCGTGCCGATACGCGCCTGGGCGGCTTGGCCTTGGTGCGCGAGCAACTGCTTAATTTCGAGGAGCGACTTGAGCGTGGCGACGCGGCTCTGCTGCATACTCGCCAGGGAAGCCCCGGTAGCAGCGAGCGAAGCCCCGAGTGAGACGAGCAGCGTAATGGTGGCGAGGTCGAACGCCTGCGGGGGCAAGCGGATCACCTCGGTGTGTTGGGCGAGGCGCTGTTCGACCAGATTGGCGAGATCCGCATCGGCGGGCAGGGTGAGCAGCAATTGAATCGGTGCCATTGGCAGACTCCTGGGTGGCAAAGCGGGGGCAACGCTGGCAGTATAGCGTAGTGGAGAATGGTAGTACAAAGGCACTACCGCAAAAGGCACGCTGTCACGCTGAGCGCAGCGAAGCGTCCCGGCTGAGATTCTTCGCTGCGCTCAGCATGACAAGACGCCTTACCGCGTTACTTTTGCTCTGTTGCGTACAAAGGCTTGGGGTGCTTGGCTGCACCGTGAATTGCGCCGCCTGCCCCGGCTCTATAGATCTTCAGATAATGATTCTGGGCGGAGCGAGGGCGTCTCGCCCTCGTAAACGTGTGGAGGGCGGGACGTCCGCCCGCCCAGATGCTTTATCTGAAGGTCTAAGCGAAGGGCGATAGCTGGTGAAGTGCTTCCTGCGCCTGGAGCGCATCAAGCAGTGGCAGGAACGCCTCGACCACGCGAGGGTCAAAGTGTACGCCGGACATTGCGCTGAGATGCGCCCGCACCTGGGCATATGGCCAGGCCAGTCGGTAGGGGCGGTCGTGGCTCAGGGCGTCCCAAACATCCACAATAGCAAAGATGCGGGCCGCAAACGGAATAGCCTCGCCGCGCAGCCCCTGCGGATAGCCGCTTCCGTCCCACTTTTCGTGGTGACACCAGGGAATACTCAGCGCATCGCGGAGATACGCCACTGGTTTCAGTAGTTCAAAGGCGATGGTCGGGTGGCGGCGCATGATCGCCCACTCGTCAGCCGCAAGCGGCTCTGGTTTGAGCAGAATCGCATCGGGGACGCCCATTTTACCAATGTCGTGCAGCAACGCCCCACGGCGGATCTGCTCAAGCTCGTTGCCGCACAAGCCCATCGCCTGCGCCAACTGGACAGCCATGCGGGTCACGCGGCGGGAGTGGCCCTCGGTCTCGTGGTCGCGCAATTCGAGGGCACGCGCCCAACCTTCGAGGGTGGCATCATAGGCGCGGGCCAGTTCCTCTTCCGCCTGTTGGCGCTCATTGAGCAGGGCGCGGAACCGGTTCAGGCGGGTGATCGAGCGCACGCGGGCGCGCAACTCGGCGCGGTTGAACGGCTTGCTCACAAAGTCGTCGGCCCCCGCATCAATGCCCTGGATCCGCGTTTCGGGATCATCAAGGGCGGTGACCATCACAATGGGAATGAGCGCCAGGGTTGCGTCGTTCCGCAAGTGCCGACAGACCTCAAAGCCGTCCATGTCCGGCATCATCACGTCGAGCAAGACCAAGTCGGGGATAATCCGGCGTGCGATCACGAGCGCCTCGGGGCCGCTGGTTGCGAAGACGAGTTGATAGCCTTCGGGCGCGAGTAGGCCACTCAAGGCGATTTGTCCACGCACCTGATCATCAACAATCAGTACGGTGGCGGGTATGTTCATGGTATGACCTCATGCAGATTGTAGATTGTAAATTGTAGATTGTGGATTTTTACTCTCTTGATGCATGTAGTGCCTCCTTGGCTTAGAGATCTGACGCAAAGCCGGAGTGATCTGACGCAAAGCCGCAAAGTCGCAAAGCCGGAGCGATCTCACGCAAAGCC
>CAIRDL010000959.1 GCA_903877345.1 uncultured Oscillochloris sp.
CCGTATGTACGCGGTTTGGTCGTGACGCCGATGGGCATCCTTGATTTTGCCACCGTCGAACTTGTGCGCTAGATAAGAGTATGCAGAGCTATGGCGAAGGTTCAGAACATTAAGGGTATGCGCGACCACCTGCCCCAGGCGATGCTCCTGCGGCAACACATCGTCGCGACGGTGCAACGGGTCGCTGAACGCTACGGCTTCGAGCCCTTGCAGACGCCGGTGGTCGAGTACGCCGAACTGCTTGAGGGCAAGCTTGGCGATGACGAAAAGCTGATCTACCGCTTTGCTGACCACGGCGACCGCAACGTGGCCTTGCGCTACGACCAGACGGTGCCCCTGGCGCGAGTGGTGGCCCAGTATGCCGGTCAGTTGACGCTGCCTTGGCGCCGTTACGCTTATGGGCCGAGCTATCGTGGGGAACGGCCTGCCCGTGGGCGCTACCGCGAGTTCTACCAGTTTGATGCGGACATCGTGGGGAGCAGTTCGCCCCTGGCCGATGCCGAAATCGTGGCGCTACTGAGCGATGCGCTTGAGGCGCTCGGCTTCCCCGGTTTCACCACTATGCTGAACCACCGCCAGGTGATCGGCGGCATCGCCCGTACCAGCGGGCTGGACGAGACTGCGGCGGGCGGCGTATACCGCGCCATTGATAAGTTCGACAAACTTGGGGTTGATGGGGTAAACACCGAACTGGTGCGGATGGGCGTAAACTCCGCCGCCGCCGACCAGATTCTCGCTTTGGTGCAAATTGATGGCGACCCCAACGCGGTGCTTACCGAACTCGAAGCACGGCTCGCTGCCGATACGCGGGCCGTGGCGGCCCTGGCGAACCTGCGGGCGATCATCGTGGCTCTGGACGCGATGGGCGTCAGTCCCTCTCGCTATCGGATCGCGCCCCGGTTGGCGCGTGGCCTTTCGTACTACACCGGCCTGGTCTTCGAGACGAGTACCCCCCACTGGCCCGCAGGCTCCCTGCTTGGGGGCGGACGCTACGACGAACTGATCGGCCAATTTGCCGGACGACCAATCCCCACGGTGGGGCTGGCCTTCGGCCTTGACCGTCTGCACGATGTGATGGCCGAGTTGGGGCTTGGCCCACGCCCCACCACAACTGCCGTCGCCTTTGTAACTATTTTCGGCCCTGAACATACGGCGGCGAGCCTTGCCTTGGCCCGCGCTCTGCGGGCTGGGGGGGTCAACACGCTGCTTAGCCTTGAGACAGGTGCGTTGGGCAAACAGTTCAAAGAGGCTGACCGCAAAGGCGTGCGCTACGTCTTGGTGCTTGGCCCCGACGAACTGACCCGTGGCGAGGTGGTGCTCAAAGACTTGCGCGGGGGCGACCAGCGCTCGTTGCCTCAAGCCGAGGTGTTGGCCGCGCTCTTGGCTGCCCGTTGACCGCTGCCCGCTGCCGGAAATGGTCAGGGGTCGGTGGTCAACCGTCAGCCGTCAGTGGTCAGCCCGTCCGGCGCGTGACTTTGATGTAGCCCTACCTTGCTAACGCACCGGCTCAAAATCGTACTATACTTTGGTTCAAGCCAAAACAGTGGATTCGCCACCCAGGTAGGGAGCTTTGACATAGCCTTCGCCAAATACCCAAAGGTGAATGAAGCTGCGTACACGGCACATGGAGGAGCCGACCATGATCCGCGCCCACACGATCCGACTGAACCCAACCCCTGAGCAGGAAAGCCTGTTCCGACAGGCCGCCGGGACGGCGCGGTTTTGTTACAATTGGGGCTTGCGCGCCATCAAAGACGCGCTCGATCAGGGTGTGGCGGTTCCAACGCATCGGTCGCTTCGCGACGCCTTCAAGCAGATACGGGCAGCCGAATACCCGTGGATCTTCGTAGTCGGGAAGTCAGCCATCGACGATGCGTTCGTCAACCTGGGGCGAGCTATCAAGAACTTCGTCGATAGCCGTACTGGACGCCGGAAGGGGAAGAAGGTCGGCTTTCCATCCTTCAAAACGCGGCGGCGTGGCTACGGTTCCTTCTACGTCGCAAACGACCGACTTACCGTTGACGGCCACACGCTCACCGTGCAGAAGGTGGGTGCGCTCAACATGACGGAGTCGCTACGGTTTGTTGGGAAGATTCTCGGCGCGACGATTCGGTATCGGGCCGGGTGGTGGTGGATCAGCATCCAGGTTGAGGTAGACCATACACCGCCGACTCATACCGGCCCGGCTATTGGCGTGGATCTGGGTATCAAATCGTTGGCGGTAACGAGCGATGGTGAGGTGGTTGAGAACCAAAAGCACCTCACGTCGGCACTCCGCACGGTCAAGCGATTGCAGCGGTCAGTCAGCCGGAAGGTGAAGGGCAGCGCCAACCGCAGGAAAGCTGTCCTAAAACTGGCAAAGGCCCATTTCAAGGTTGCCTGTCAGCGTAACGACGTGCTGCACAAGCTCACGACCACCCTTGTGCGTCAGGCATCCCTGATAGGCATTGAGGATCTGAACGTCGCGGGGATCGTGAAGAACCACAAACTCGCCCAAGCCATCAGCGACGTAGGGTTTGCCGAGTTCCGCCGACAACTGGAGTACAAAGCACCGGCAGTTGGGAGTCGGGTCGTCGCAATCGGACGATTCTTTGCCTCAAGCAAGACCTGTAACTGCTGTGGGCAGGTCAACGCAAACCTGACGCTCGCCATGCGCGAGTGGGATTGTCCCAACCCCGACTGTCGCGCCCACCTTGATCGCGATCTGAACGCCGCCTGGAATATTCGGGATGAAGCGGTACGGCTCGCTGGTGCCTGAACCAGCCGTCTCGGTAGTGGCTACGTCGAGACGTAAAATCGGCCTGTGGACTGGCGATAAGACCATCTTCGGATGGCACGTTGGGATGAAGCAGGAATTTCTAGCACGTACTTTCGGGTACGTAGAAAGTGGCAGAAACCCCCGATGACCGATCCGTCACCGCCCCCCGACCAACCCCCCACCGCAACAAAGGCCGAAATCCTCCAGATTGCCAAAACCCTCCACGAGCACGACTCACTTGCGGTGCGGCAAATCCAGCGCATCGTGCGTGCCCTGGGCCTAGCGACCACCGAAACGGTTGTCGCCGAAGCGCTACACATTGAGGAAGCAGGCGGCCTATTGGTGGCCAACGGTACCCGCCGCCGCACATTGGGTGGGATCTTCTTCGTTATCGTCCGCCAATACCTGAACCCGGAGCAGCAGCAGAGCATCTTTCGCCGGTTTGTGGCCTACAAACCGCAGGTTCAAGCAACCGATCAGAGTCTGCTGCCGCCCGTTATACCCGCGCCGCCGTCCATCACATGGAATGAGCGTGAGCCGCTCATCGCCAGCCTCCAAACCACAACTGGAAAGGTCACATCCGTGAAGGTGACGCTCATTGGGCGACCGACCCGCGTGTCCGAGCAAGCTCAGTTCACGCTGCTTACCCTGACCTACACTGGCCCCTTGCCCTCGCTGCCTAAGGGCATCCCGGTGCCGGTCAAGGTGCCAGCGACGACCTACAGCGTGTACATTGGTAAAAAACAGTGGAAGCAAGTCGCCGAGGCGCTGACGAACCCGGAGGACATGCTGATCGTTGAGGGGGTGCAGATTCTCGATGCGACGACGAAGACGATTGCGGTCTTCGCCACGAAAACGACCACGAAATTAATCCAACAGGCGAACCGCCCGCCGAAGCCGTCTGCGTGATGCGTGATCCGTGATGCGTGATCCGTGATCCGTGATCCGTGATCCGTGATCCGTGATCCGTGATCCGTGATCGGTACGGCCCAGTCACGGATCACGGATCACGGGTCAACATGCAGCGCGTCCTGTTGCGGCAAATCTGCAATCTGCAATCTAAAATCTGCAATCTTAGAGGCCACCTATTTCGTAGCTCGCGTCTTGCGTCGGGGCGTTGGGACTGCCTTGGGCGAGGGCGCAACCGGGCCACTCGTCACGACGGGCGCACCGGGGCGGTCTTCTTGGCCGACCCAGTAGGTGTGGCGGCGCACTGTGGCAACGCCGCGCACCTTGACGCCAGCAAACTCAGTGATCTCAGCTTCATTTACCAGGACAAGCGTGGGCTTCACGCCACTGAAACGGTCGCTGTAGGCCGCAATGGCCTCCTCGATCTTCCTGGTGACACTGAGCTTGGGGTTGTCGTCGTACCACATCAAAAACGGGGGGCTCTTCGCCA
>CAIRDL010000960.1 GCA_903877345.1 uncultured Oscillochloris sp.
AACGTGGCCCTGGTGCTGGTCGCTGGCGGCGTCGGGGCTGGCGTGATGGCGCGACGCTCCCGCCGGAATGCGCTTGCCACCCAACCGCTCCCGCTTGATACGCCGACGGCCCGCCTGTTGGCAGCGGCGGCGATTACGACGGCCCGCCGTGCGACCACACCGAGCGTCGGGCCGCACCTGCGTGCGGTGGTTTGGGATGGGCGGCGGCGGCGGGTGTTCCCGTTGGCGGGTCGGCACTGGACGGTCGGGCGTGACCCGGAGTGTACGCTTTGTGTGGAAGGTGAGGGCATCGCGCCGCTGCACGCCCGCATTAGTCTGGCGGGCGGCAAGTTGGAACTCGCAGACTTAGGCGGCACAAGCAACACGCGGCGTGGTGAGCACGGCCAACCGTTGGCCCTTGGCGTGCCCGAACCACTGGCGGTTGGTGAAGTGGTGTTGCTCGGGCCGACGCTCCGGCTCACGCTTGAAAGCGAGGCGGTGCCGACGGAGGAGTCGCAATGAGGCTAGGTGAACAGTTCGGAGCTTTCGAGGTACTGGCCCCCCTAGGCAGCGGCGGGCAGAGTGCAGTCTACCTAGCGCGACCCTGGGCCGAGCAGCAGCCCCGCCGCACGGTTACGCGCCTCTGGCTTCAGGCTTGCCTGCACGCCGGAGTGCTGACAGAACAACTGGCGGCCCGTTGGTGCCTTGGTGCGCTCAAAGTGGCCCGGCCCGGCATGGCCGACAGTCTGCTTGATGAGCATCGGCATCTGGCGGCGGCGGGGGCGCACCACCCGCATCTGGCGTGCCTGTACAGTGGGCGGTTTGGCGCAACGGTGACGCAGCCCGATTTGGGGCTGGCACGGGCGGGCGCGTGGACTGAAGCTCGCCTCTGCCTTGGGCTGGCCTTCGAGCCTGGCCCACCGATGGGTCGGCTGTTGCGTCGGTGGAAGGCTTGGCGACCGGCGGTGCGCTGGTCGGTTAAAGTGGCGACACAGGTGGCGCGAGCGTTGGTGCATCTCCACGAGTGCGGGGTAGTTCACCACGATGTGCATCCGGCGAACGTGATTATTCGTCCGGGGCCACACGCGGTGTTAGTTGATTTGGGTGCCGCCGAGACGCCGGGCAATCCACGGCGACGGGCGATCTACGGGGCGACACCCTGGCTGCCGCCCGAACGACGCAGCCCGCAGCCCGCTCCTGCCTCACCGCTGGTAGACATCTACGGTGTCGGGGCGCTGCTCCGCGTCCTCACGGCGCACATGGCGGTGCCGCAAGCATTGTCCGCCCTCATCACCGAGGCGACGGCGGCAGATCCGGCGTGCCGGGGCGCGGCGCTTCCCACGATGGTCGCGCTGGCGGAACGACTAGAGGCGCTTCAGTTCGATTAAGGTTGCAAACAGGTTTTTTATGGTTCGTAGTAGCGGCTTCAGCCGCGTTACAGAGCCTTGCACGGGGCTAAGACAAGGTTCCTGCCACTTTACAGTTGGCGCACGGCCTCCTGATGCGCTCAACCTGAAACCCAAAACCTGACCCCTGAAACCTTGTCTAAGGAGCGAAGACTATGCGAACCCTCCTGGCGCTCGTCAGTGTCATGTTCGCGGTACTGCTCGGCGGGTG
>CAIRDL010000961.1 GCA_903877345.1 uncultured Oscillochloris sp.
CAAGCGGTCAGCGCGGCGCACCAGGGCTTTACGCTGGCGATGGATAACGATTTCAACACCGCTGGTGCCCTTGCGGCCCTGTTTGAGTTGGTACGCGCCATCAACGTCGCCCGTGATGCTGGGGTCGGTGGTGAACCCTTCACGGCAGCGCAGGCGAATTTTAAGGCGCTAACCGACGTTCTCGGGCTGCGTCTCGCGCCAGTTGCCCGCAGCCAAGGGCAGGACAACGCGCCCTTTATCAAATTGCTGATTGAGGTGCGCGCCGAGTTGCGTAAGGTGAAGCAGTTTGCCCTTGCGGATCTGGTGCGGCAGCGTTTGGCTGAACTTGGCATCACCCTTGAAGATGGGGCGCAAGGCACGACGTATAAATTGTAGATTGTAGATTGCTGCAATTTACAATCGCAATACCGCAAAAGGCACGCTGTCACCCTGAGCAAAGCGAAGGATTATGATCGAGATTCTTCGCTTCGCTCAGAATGACAAGACGCTTCACAGCGTCACGTTTGCTCTCTTGCCTGAAATCTACAATCCACAATCTGAAATCTGAAATCCTATGACATGGTTGGAGTTGTCCGTCCAAGTTGATAACGAAGCCGTCGAGGCGGTGGCCGAACTTTTGGCCCAGTTTGGCTACAACAGCGGCGTGGTGGTTGAACCGGCCTGGACGCCGGGCGACGAAGGGCCGGAGTTCAGCTACGACCCGGCGCGGCCCGCCGTGCTGCGAACCTATCTGCCCCACGACGAGAAGGCCGAAGACACGCGCCAACGCATCGAACAGGCGCTCTGGCATCTCGGCCAAATGCGCCCCGTTGGTGGCCTACAGGTACGCACGCTGGCCGAGGAAGATTGGGCCAACGCTTGGAAGCAGCACTACCACATCATGCGGATCGGCGAGCGCACCGTCATTGTGCCCTCGTGGCTGGAACATGTGGCGCAGCCTCACGAGATTATTCTCAACCTTGACCCCGGCATGGCTTTCGGTACCGGCCTCCACCCCACGACGCAACTCTGCCTGCGCCTGCTTGAGCAGTATGTGCAGCCCGGTCAGCGCATCCTCGACCTCGGCACGGGGTCAGGGATTCTCGCCATTGGCGCCGCCAAGCTTGGCGGCAACCCGGTGGTCGCGCTTGACAATGACCCGGTAGCGGTGCAGGTCGCCGCCGAAAATGTCGTTCGCAACGGCGTGGCGACCACGGTACACGTCGCGGAGGGCAGCCTTGGCGCGGGCAAAGCGATGGGCCATTGGCTCAGTGGCGACTTTGGGGTGGTCGCGCCGCTTGAACCGCTGACGGTGCCGCCCGTCCCTCAATTTGACCTCATCGCCGCCAATCTGATCGCCCGCGTCTTGGTCACGCTTGCCGCCGATCTCGCCGCCGCTCTTGAGCCGGAGGGCGTGCTGATCAGTTCCGGGATTATTGACACCCGTGAGGCTGAGGTTCACGCTGCTTTTACGGCGGTTGGGTTGCGCCTGCTTGAGCGCCATGTCGAAGGCGAGTGGATCGCCCTTGTCCATAGGGGTCGGGGGTCGGGGGTCGGGGGTTAGGGGTCAGCGGTCGGCCCTCAGCCCTCAAAGCAACACCACCATATCGTCGCGATGAACGACCTCCGGCCCGTAGTCATAGCCAAGTGTGGCGGTGATTTGGGCGGAGCGGAGACCGCTGATGGCGCGCACATCGCTGGCGCAATACTGGCTCAGGCCACGGGCAACTTCGCGCCCATCGGGGGCGTAGATGCGAATGGTCTGCCCGCGATCAAAGTCGCCCTCGACCGCAACCACCCCGGCGGGTAACAGGCTTTTGCCCTGCTTGTGTAGCGCTGCGACTGCGCCCGCATCAACGACGAGGCGGCTCTGGCGGGCGGTTTCAGCCAAAATCCAGCGCTTGCGCGAATCGAGGTGGCTGCCAGTCGCACTAAAGCGCGTCCCCAGGCGTTCGCCCATCGCCACCCGCAGGATGCTGTCAGGCTCGGCCCCGGAAGCGATGACGACGGTTGTGCCGGCGCGGGTCGCCAACTCAGCGGCCTGGAGTTTCGTGTACATCCCGCCGGTACCCCGCGCCGTGCCTGCGCCTCCGGCCATCGCCCAAATCCGCTCATCAAGCACCGGCACCTCGGCGATCAGTTCCGCCGCCGGGTTGGTGCGCGGATCGGCGTCGTAGAGCCCGGCAATGTCAGTGAGGATCAGCAACAGATGGGCGTCAACTAGCCCCGCGACCAGTGCCGAAAGATTGTCGTTGTCACCGACCCGGATTTCAGCGGTCACAACCGCATCATTTTCATTGATAATCGGCACGATGCCGCGCTCGAGGCAAAGCGTGAGCGTGTTACGGGCATTGAGGTAGCGCCGCCGGTCGCGCAGGTCATCGCGGGTGAGCAGCGCTTGGGCAACTTGGAGGCCGTAAATCTCGAAGAATTGTTCATACAAATGCATCAGGCGGCTCTGACCGACAGCAGCGAACATTTGCTTCAGGGGTACATTGACCCTAGCGCGTTGACCGGGTGCCGCGCCCATGCGCTCGCGTCCGGCGGCGATAGCACCGGACGAGACTAACAGCACTTGGATGCCGCGTTCGTGCAAGGCGGCGACTTGGCGGGCCAAGCCGACCATATAAGGCCGATTGAGCCGGTCGGTGCCTGCAGTCAGCACGCTTGTGCCAAGTTTAATGACAATCCGCGTGGGGGAAGGTGCGCTCATAGCCCGCCATTATAGCAAAGTGGCGTGCCAGTGCCATGCTTGCCGCAACCGGGCGCCCATGCTATGATCGCGGCGGCAAACCTTGTTTCAGCAGCGCCGTTGCGGGCTTTAGGCAAGGGTTCAAACTAGCTTTACAGTCTAGCAATCTGACGCAAAGCCGCAAAGCCACAAGAAGCATGTGGTTGCAGGGTTCAACGGTCAAGCTGAAATGGCCGATTCTGAAACATGCCGAAAAGCGCAATAGAGCAAAAGGAACGCTGTGAG
>CAIRDL010000962.1 GCA_903877345.1 uncultured Oscillochloris sp.
CGAGACGGCCAGTTCGGCACTGACAAGCCCGAACGCTTGGTCACGAACGGAATGATCTTGGGTATCGAACATCCCGCTCATGCTCATGGTGAGCATGATAGTGCATCTGTGTCTATTTTACAAAGGCTAGATTAAAGCTCCTCCACTCAGGGTCATGCAAGGGAGATCGCCATGCAGGTGCTGCTGATCAACGCCAATTACGCGCCGCTGGCGATTGTCACCCTGCCACGGGCGATGCGGCTCCTCGCTCGCCAGAAGGCCGAGGTACTGGAGACCGACCACCGGGCGATTACCACCGGCACGGCGGGCGTCACCGTCGCCCGCCCGCTCGTCATGCGTATGCGGCACTACGTCCACACGAAACTGCTCCGCCACCCGAACGTCTCACGCCCGCTGGTGATCGCCCGCGATGGCGAGACCTGCCAGTATTGCGGCTGCCAGCCGGGCCGCGCCGAGCTCACCCTCGACCACGTCATCCCGCGTGCTCAGGGCGGGGAGAGCAACTGGGAGAACCTCGTGGCGGCGTGTCGCGCCTGCAACACGTACAAGGCAAACCGCACGCCCGTGCAGGCGGGAATGGTGCTTCGCAGCACGCCGCGCCGGATGCTGCTCTCCGTCGCCAGCCGGATCGACCTCACCGCCCGGGAGGTCTGGGGCCAGTACGGGTTCTGCTAAGCCAAGGCGCGCAGGCCGTACAGGGCACGCGAGCACCGGGCAGGGGGCATCGGGCACACACCAGGCACAGACGACCGACCGCGTGAGGGTGGGTCTGGGGCGACGCGCCGGAACGAGCAGCACCATACAACCGCTGGGATCGTGACCGTCGGGCCGGACGTGGGAGGGTTCTCTTTGAAACAGCCCCCTCCCACACCCGCCTTGCCCGACGGCTATGCGCCGGGTAGCTCAGTGGTAGAGCACCTAACGCCGTCTTCCGCACCTTGCCCGGCTCCGGGCCGATGGGGGATGGTTACCGCTCCATAACGGGGATGTCGCGGGTTCGAGTCCCGCCCCGGCGCCGCCACACACATGCGATGTCGTGTAGCGGCAGCACGCTCCGCTGCCATTGCTCACCCCTTGTCCGCTCACGGGCCGATGCAGGATGGGTATCGGGTCTAGGCAGGTTCGAATTCAGCCGCAGAGCAGGGCCGGTTCAATTCCTGCCGTCGCACCTCAGAAAGGAGACACACCGATGAGCTACCTCCGCAAGATCCACGGATCCACGCCGCAGTCCGCGCCGCTGCCGGGCCAGGTGCGGAACAGCGCCGGCGGCTACAGCTACCAGGTGGACGACTGGGCGCGCCTGGGCCGCTTCCTGGTGCTGGGCAGCGAGGGCGGCAGCTACTACGCCGCCGAGCGCGCCCTGACCCTGGAGAATGCCCACGCTGTCGCGCGCTGCCTCGCCGATGATGGTGGCCGGGCGGTTGCGGAGATCGTGGCGGTCAGCGTGGCCGGCCGGGCGCCGAAGAACGACCCGGCCCTGTTCGCCCTGGCCCTGGCCGCCACCGCCGAGGCCGGCGAGACCCGCCGCGCCGCCCTGGTGGCCCTGCCCCAGGTCGCGCGCACCGGCACCCACCTGCTGCACTTCGCCGGCTACGTCCAGGCCCTGCGCGGCTGGGGTCGCGGCCTGCGCCGCGCCGTCGGGGCCTGGTTCCTCGACCAGCCCGCCGAGCGGCTGGTACTCCAGGCGATCAAGTACCGCCAGCGCGACGGCTGGGCCCTGCGCGACCTGCTGCGCCTGGCCCACCCGCAGACCGCCGACGCCCAGCGCAATGCTGTGCTGGGCTGGATCGTGCGCGGCTGGCCCGGCGTCGGCCCGGAGCCGCACCCCGACCCGGTGCTGCGCCAGCTCTGGGCCGTCGAGCAGCTCCAGCGCGCCGAGACCGCCGCCGAGGCGGGTCGCCTGATCGCCGACTACGACCTGCCGCGCGAGGCGGTGCCCACGCAGCACCTGACCAGCCTCGAGGTCTGGGCGGCCCTGCTGGAGCGCATGCCCATGGAGGCTATGGTGCGTAACCTGGCCACCATGACCCGGGTCGGCCTGCTGGCCCCGCTCAGCCCGGCGTCCGCGACGGTGGCCGCGCGGCTGCGCGATGGCGCAGCTATCCGGCGCGCCCGCCTGCACCCGGTCAAGGTGCTGGCGGCCACACTGACCTACGCCGCTGGCCACGGCCAGCGCGGTAAGGGTACCTGGACGCCGGTGCCAGCGATCATCGCCGCGCTGAACGACGCCTTTGAGCTGGCCTTCGGCGCGGTCGAGCCGGCCGGCACACGCCACCTGCTGGCCCTCGACGTATCGGGCTCGATGGGGGCCGGTATGATCGCCGGCGTGCCGGGGCTGACCCCGCAGGTGGGCGCGGCGGCGATGAGCCTGATCACGGCGCGGACTGAGCCGTCCACCCACACTATGGCATTCAGCCACAAGCTGGTGCCGCTGGCGATCTCGCCCCGGCAGCGGCTCGACGACGTGGTGAAGCTGACCAGCGGCCTGCCCTTCGGCGGCACCGACTGCGCGCTGCCGATGCTCTGGGCGCTGGAGCAGAAGGTGGCGGTGGACACCTTCGTGGTCTACACCGACAGCGAGACCTGGTTCGGCCAGGTTCACCCGGCGGAGGCCCTGCGGCGCTACCGCCAGCAGATGGGCATCCCGGCCAAGCTCATCGTGGTCGGCATGGTCGCCAACAGCTTCAGCATCGCCGACGCGAAGGACGGCGGCATGCTCGATGTGGTCGGCTTCGACACCGCCGCGCCGCAGGTGATGCGCGACTTCAGCGCGGCGGGGTAGGCGCGGAACGGGTACAGCCGAGATACGTTTTTACACGTATCTCGGCTGTACCCCGGTTATGCTTTCAACTGCGGCAAGGTTATGCTTTGAGTCACACAGCGCGAGCGCGAACACAGGCACCGCTCCTCACGGTGATTTATACTTGGGCGGGGCACTGACCCCAGATGTTGCACCAGAGACACGCAATGCGCCATCACCCGGCACCGCAACCGCCGAGCGTCAGCGACACCCCGCCCGCAGCGGCACCACCAGAACCTCGGACACGCAGCACCACCCAACCGCCGCCCCAAGTCGGCGACACCCTGCGCGTGCGGCCCAGCGCCGGTCGTCGCGACGCGGGCGCTACGGGTGTCGTCACCCGCATACGCGTCAGGAACGGGCGCTGGAGCGCCGTCGAGCAGGTAACCCACCACGGTCGAGACCTACCTCACGCACTTGGAACGCACTCTAATGCCCTAGAGCGCAATTTTTCCTCATGGATTACCCTCAAGCAGTCCTTAGCGTACGATTTTCCCGGAAAAATAAGGTGCCCCCTGCTATCAAACCGAAAGATCGGCATGGCGTACCTGCCGCCATTGAGGCGTTGGTACGCCCGAGCGATGGCGGATACGCAGTTCAGATCTGCAACCGCAGTGCGATAGCGCGAGACCCTGACAAGGTTTCAGGTGCCAGCACCTACCGCCGCACCATTGGCACATAGGACGTGAACCACATCCGAATCACCACCGTGTCCAGCGACGGATTTGGAATGGTGAGGCGTGGCGCCGTCGGGTCAAGCAGCAACACGACCTCTGCGCTTGTTGCCTGGAGGGCGGCCCCCGCGACTTCCTCCGTCACCTGAATGGTGTAGCTACCGGGCGCGGCACTGGCGGCAAACCAGAGCACAAACGCCACCTGTCCGGTTGTCCGCACCGTCAGCCGCCCCTGCTGCACCCCGTTTACCGTGATGGCGAGCGTGTGACCGGGCGTGAAACCCTCCGCGACGATCGCGAACTGACTGCCGGGTGCGCCAATGGTTCCGTTGAGCAGGCGCAACCCCGTGGTGGCCGGCGCTGGTGCGGTGGTCGGGGTCGCGGTCGGGGTCGCGGTGGGCGTGAGCGTGGGCGTCGGGGTGGCGGTGGGCGTCGGGGTGGCGGTGGGCGTCGGGGTGGCGGTGGGCGGTGGAGGCGGCGTGTTGTTTCCTGTGGTCCAAGCCGAGAAGACGGTGATCCCGCTGCGCGAAATGGTTTTCGCAGCCGCATCAAAGCCCGTCTGGGCACAATCCCAGGTCAGTCCTGTCCCGCTGTAGCGACACACGTTGCTGTTCGCATCGGGGGTAAAGGGTACTGGCAGGGTCAGGTTGGCCGTGTAGCTGTCGCCGGTGGGCGTAATCTTCCATCACACCCCGGTTTGGAGCGGCACGGTGGCGTTGGGGTGATCCTGGTCGCGGCGGATGATTTCCAGGCTGGAGAGGCTGCCCTGGGTGGTCACATCCACCACAACCTTCGCGAGGCCGAAGGTGCGCGCCCCTAGGCCCGCGACGGTGCGCGTTTCCTTCGTCCAGCCATCGTTGGTGAGCGTCCCGCCCACGGTGACGTTGGCGGCGGTGGTCAATGTCACCCCGCTGCTCACCCGCACATCGTTCAGCACCGCGTTCTGGGTAATGGTTTGGACGCCGCTGCCGTTGAAGGCCACCGTGCTGCCGGTGATGGTATGCCCACCGACTGCGCCGGGGTCAAAGTCACCCTCGATGGACACCGCGCCGCCATTGGGCAGTGTCTTGGCCTGGTCGTTGAAGGCGAGGTGGCCGTATTGGCCGGGGGCCACGTATTGGCCGGGCGCGGCCTGGGCATAGGTAGTGGTGGGGAGCATCCGCGCCATGCTGCCACCGCTGGTGTTGACCGGGCCGTTCAGGGTGAAGGTTTCGGCGTAGACGCCCAGCGCACCGCTTTGCAGCGTCAGCGTGCCGTTGACCACGGCATCGGTCTTGAGTTTGACGGCTGGGTTCAGGCCGGAGGTGTTGGCGATGGTCAAATGATTGAAGGTGAGCGTGCCCGTCCCACCGATGGTCTGGACGGCGCTGCCAGTGAACGTGACCGTCCCGGCACCGGCGTTCAAGGTCGCAAGGCTGTTGAAATCACCGCCCAGGGCCAGCGTGTTGGCCCCTAGGTTGAACGTACCCAGGGCCAGCGTCAGGTTGCCGGTGAGCGCCGCGTTCTCAATCAGCGTCACGGAGACATCCCTGTTCAGCGTCACGCTTTCGTTATAGGTGCCGCCATAGGCACCCACCGGGCCGCCCGCATCCACGCAGAAGATGGCGGTCTGGAGGCTAGGGTAGCACGGGACGTTCCCCGCGCAGGTGCCGTCCGGGTCGGCGTACGTCGCACTGGCTGAGACAAAGGTTTGCGCCCCGCCCGCGCTCAAGGTGCCGCTCTTGTCGCCCGAAGCGAAGGTGATAGCGGTCAGAGCCGGGGCAGCGATGGTGATGGTACGTCCTGCCGTGGCGCTCAAACGCATATCCACCGTCACAAACAGGTAGCCGGTACTGGCCGCGCCGATCACCTGGCTCAGGCCGGTGAAGGCCAGTGGGCTGCCCGAGGCGACGATGGCCTGGGTACTCACGGTGGGATCGCTGGCGTCCAGCGTGGCGTCGGGCGAGGCGTGCAGCGTGAACGAGTTCGCCACTAAATCAGATGGCTGGTACGAACCGCCCGGGGTCACGGTGAGGCCGGTCAGCGTGGCACCGAACACCGTGGGGGCGATGTTCAGGCGATACAGCACCAGATTGGTGGTGGCGGGGTACACGTTGGCGGCGTTCACCGCCGGGGAACTGAGCGCAATGATGGGGGTCCCCAGGCGGGCAATGCGGTTGCGCCCCGTGCTGTTGTAGCTGGTGAAATCGCCGCCGATCAGGACTTTGCCATCGTTTTGCACCAGAATATCATTCACCCGGCTCGTGGTGCCTGTGCCGGGATCAAAGCTGGTGTCCAGCGAACCGTCGGCGTTGAGGCGGGCGAGATTGGTGCGCCCCGTGCCGTTGTAGCTGGTGAAACCGCCGCCGATCAGGATGGTGCCGTCGCTTTGCGCCGCCAAGCTATACACGATGGCTATCCCACCACTGACCCCTGTGCCGGGGTTAAAGCTGGTATCCAGGGTGCCATCCGTGTTAATGCGGGCGATGCCGCTGCGCGCCACGCCGCTGTAACTGGAGAACCAGCCGCCGATGAGGATTTTGCCATTGCTCTGTACCACCAGCTTAAACACGTAAGAATTGAGTCCTGCCCCCGCACCGGGGTTGAAGGTTGTATCCAGGGCACCAGTAGAGTCAAGGCGGGCGATTTCGTTGCGCGCCACGCTGTTATAGGTGGTGAAACTGCCGCCGATCAGGATGGTGCTATCGCTTTGAACCGTAAGGGCAAGCACGTCGCCATTGGTTCCCGCGCCAGCAGCGAAACCGGTATCGAGTGAGCCGTTGGCGTTGAGGCGGGCGATGTTGTTGCATCCCACGCCGTTGTAGCTGGTGAAATCGCCACCGATCAGGATGGTGCCATCACTCTGCGCCACAATGGCGCGCACGCTAAAGAGCGTGCCGCTGGTGCCCGTGCTAGGGTCGAAGGACGTATCCAGTGCGCCGTCGGCGTTGAGGCGGGCAATGCCGCTACG
>CAIRDL010000963.1 GCA_903877345.1 uncultured Oscillochloris sp.
AAGCCGCAAGGAGCATGTAGTATGGTCAATGTGCTCGCCCCGACCCCTGACCCCTTGCCGCTAATAAACCGGCAGCGCCTCACGCTGTTCATGGCTCAAGGGTGCGGCCCGCAAGTCACGGATGACCCGCGCCGGGTTGCCTACGGCGACGCAGTAATCAGGCACATCACGATTGACCACCGCACCGGCCCCAACCACCGCGTTTCGTCCGACCCGCACTCCGTCAAGCAGGATCGCCCCGCTGCCAATCCATGCTCCGTCGGCGATGCTGATGCCTTGGGCCGTAATGCCCTGTTGGCTGATTGGGCGCGTGGTGTCGGCGAAGCAGTGATTTACCGCCAACACCTGCACCAGCGTGCCCAGGTAGACATCATCACCAATGCTGATGCCGCCCTGCCCCCGCAACAGGCAGCCTTCACCCACCAGGGCGCGGGCACCAATAGTGATGCCCGCCTGCGGGAGATTACGGAAGTTATAGACGTGGAGGATGGCGTTCTTCATCACCAAGCTTTCCGGCCCCAGGCTGATGCCGCCGGGGCAGGCGTGCAGGTAAACTCCGTGGTCAAGGTAGACTCCTTGCCCCAGGCGCACATGCGAGGCAAAGCGGATCCGTACACCATCCTCAATGGCCGCGACGCCTTCCATCCGCAACATGGCCCGGTAGACCACGGCGCGCAGTCCGATACCGACGAGGCTCGGCACCCAGCCTACCAGGGCTTGCAGGGTCTGTTCCAACACGTAGCGCCGCAACGAGGCGGCTTGCCGTGAACCGTAAGTGCGAAGTTGGGTGCGTAGGGTTGGCCGGGGTGGGCTGACGGGACGATAATCCATCGCGTTTCCCCTCAGCAGAAGATAAGGCCACACTACCGAAGCCGTCTAAACAGCGGCTAAATCGGCCCCTAGCAGCGCTGACATTCCCGTTAGCTCAGGGGGCAGGAGGCAGGGGTTAGGGGGCAGGGGGCAGGTTGAGTGCATCAGAATGCCCCAATCCCCAATCCCCATCCCTCTTAGTCGCTCTCCTCGTACCAACGGGCAATACCGCGCCAAGCGATGATGAGCAGCAGCAAGAGCACGAGGGCCAGCGCTAGCGTCAGGAGCGCCAGCCCCTGCCCTTCCCAACGCGGTGGCCCTGTTACCACCGGCTTCCCTCGGCTCGCAGCGCTGATCGTGGTGGGCAAGATGACCGGGGTTACGGTTGGCTGCGCCAAAGTGGGACTGGGTATGGGTGTGAAGGTCGCCAACGGCACCACCGTAGGCGCGGCAATTGTCGCGCTGCTATACCAGACACTCTGGCGGCTCCGACTTGGCCCACTCAGCCCCTCGCGGATGAACCAGACCGCGTGGAGCCTGTTGCCATGCTCAATAACCAAGCGCGGCCCTTCTGGGTAAAGCCCGCCCGCCATCACGACCCGTGGTGCCGACCACGTCTGGCCGTCCCAAGTGAGATGCAACAGCTTCGGCGTTGGGCTCCCACTGCCAGGGAGGAAGCCCACCAGCAACAGATGAATGTGTCCAGCCCCATCAGTGGCTAGGCTGTAGTTGTCCGTGGCGGTATCGTCAAGCGCACGGGCCAAGATCGTCGGAATCACGCCTGGTAGCGACCATGTGGCCCCGCCGTCGCCTGAATGTTGGAAATAGATCTGTTGGCCGACCCCACTCCGGTAGACGACCAACGGATTGCCCTCTGGCGAGAGCCCCAAGGCACCTTGGAGCGTCACCTCATTCGGCAAGCCTAGCGTCACCGGCGCTTCCCAGGTGGTGCCGCCATCGCGTGAGCGCCGGTAGCCGACAAATGCAGGGCCACCAACGCCACGCGGATCGCTCTGGCTATGCTCCCAGACGACATGCAGATAATTCTGGCGATCCACCTTGAGTTGCTGTGGCCCATCGTCACCCACCATCCGCGAGAGATTCTCCGGGCGTGACCAGTTTTCGCCGCCATCAAGGGATCGGCGATAGAAGATTTCGTTACAACCTGTGCAGAGCGCGTCATCGGGCGCATCATCGGGCTTGAGCGCCGCATTAAACGTCATGTGCAGCGTGCCATCAGCCCCGATGACCAAGGCATTGGACTGACCCGGCCCAAGATCCTGCGGCGTACTGCGCTCACTAAGGAAGATGGACTGCTCAGTGGGCGCATTGACATAGAGTTGGAAGGTTGCCCCCCGGTAGAGGCTATGCAACTTCCCGTCCCGTCCCGCCGCAAGGGTGCCTTGGAGGCGATACGTGGCATCAGTCACATCAACCACGCCGCCGGTCTGGGCATTCGCCTCGACCAAAACTTCCCGACTATTCGTTGCAAAAACCATCTGTGCTGCCGACCAAGTGCCACCGTGCAGCATGCGGGAAATCAAGAGGTCAATCACGCCCTTGCTCTGTGCGCCCGTCTGGCTGCGGGCGACATACCAGATAGCGTGCAGTTGGTCAATTGCGTCGAGGGTCAGGTCAGGGAAACTCCCATTCGGTGCAAAGGTCGGATCCGAAAGCTCCACCGGCTCACTCCACGGCCAGTCAGCCGCACGGGTATACGACCCCGGCCAGAGGAGCGCCAAGCTGAGGGTTAGCAGGAGAAGCCAGAGGAGGTGCCGCTCACCTTTAGGCATGATCCAAACCAGTTCTACCGTTTGCGGCGCTCGTAGTAGTGGCTTCAGCCGCGTTACAAAGCCTTGCGCGGGGCTAAAGCCCTTACTATAGCAGTCCTATCTAGGTCGTGAAGAGGAATCAAGGCTTCAGCCGACTAAAGCCTTGATACCCCTTCACAACCCCGATAGGATTGCTCTACGAACTGTCAAGCGGAAATCGCCGATTCTGAACTGTGCCTAAAATCCAAAATCTCAAATCTCAATCGCCGCGCTTGCGGCTCCGCAAATAGGTGACGGCTCCCAGGGCTAAGGCCCCTGGGCTTCAAGGGGATGCCGCCCCATCCCACATACCAGAGCTGTCCGTTGACAGAAAGGTTCCGACACCAGGAGGTTTTGCCCGGTACATCCTTCCAGCGGCTCACCTGACCTGCTAGAATGCCCTCGTTATTGCA
>CAIRDL010000964.1 GCA_903877345.1 uncultured Oscillochloris sp.
ACGCTGCGTATGCCGCCCCGCGCTAGAACGTTTGTTAGACTGATTATAACGGGCAAACACTTGTGCTGTCAAGTGGTTTTCCGCCCAAATTAGCCTTTTTCAAGTGGTATAATCGGCGCTTATGGACTATGTCATCGCGGGAGACGTTGGCGGTACACACTTACGGGCGGCGCTCGTCGCTGCCGATGGCACCATTTTGGCCCATGAACGCACGGCCACCCGCGTTGCCGAAGGGCCGACCGCCGTCATCGCTCGCCTCCTCGCGCTGCTGGCCCAAGTGCGCCAGGCGCTTCCCCGTGACGGGCGGCTGCTTGGCGTGGGCCTCGGTGCGCCCGGCCCGCTCGATCCCGCCACCGGCATCGTCTATTCGCCACCTAACATGCCCGGCTGGAACACCTTGCCGCTCCGCGATCTCGTGGCGCAGCAAAGCGGTCTGCCCGTCGCCCTCGGCAATGACGCCAATGTCGCCGTCCTCGCTGAATGGCGCTTCGGGGGCGGCCAGGGGTTGCGCCATCTCGTCTACGTGACCGTCAGCACCGGCATCGGCGGCGGCGTGATTACCGACGGACGCCTGCTCCTTGGGCGTATGGGCGCTGCCGCCGAGCTTGGGTTGCTTATCCTTGACCCCACGGGCATGGCCTGGGAAGATCTGGCTTCGGGTACCGCCCTTGGCCGCGCCGCCGCCGCCGCCATGCCTGCTCACCCCGCGAGTACGCTCCACCAACACGCCACGCCTGCCACGGTTACTGCCGCCCACGTTGCTGAAGCTGCTGCCCTCGGCGATACGCTGGCGGTTGCGCTGATGGAACGCGAGGCGCACCTGCTCGGCTTAGGTTTCGCCTCGATCCTGCATAGCTTCAGCCCCGAACTGCTTTTGGTTGGCGGCAGCGTCGTCCTTTGTAACCCCGACCTCTTGGCACAAGCCCGCGCCGTAGCTTACGCCCACGTGCGGGGCGCGCTCTACCGCGCTGTACCCATTCAATTGGCCCCTTTGGGTGAACGGGTTGGGGTGCTTGGCGCAGCCGTGCTGGCCTTCGACACTTTTGGGGTTAGGGGTTAGGGGTTAGGGGTCAGGGGTCAGGTCGGGCGCAGCAGAACGCTTTGCATGGGCCGGAACTGCAAAGCAGCTACGAACCTTGTCTTAGGCATGTCTCAGAAGCGGCCATCTCAGCTTGACAGTTGCAACCTGCAACCACATGCTTCTTGTGGCTTTGCGGCTTTGCGGCTTTGCGTGAACTTGCTAGACTGTCAAGCTAGTTTGAACCATGCCTAAATCTGCAATCTAAAACCTAAAATCACCTATGCAAGCCCCGATAGCACGACTCGCCGCACACCAACGCACCCTGCGCCTCGCATGGGTCACGCTCACGCTCTTCTCCCTGCTCTTTCTCGGCTTAGTGGCCTGGGTCGGCTTCACGCTGCACACGGTTTACCAAACGGCGACGAAGGCCGAGGGCGGCACGCTCATTGTGCGCGGCCCCGCTGAATGGGTGGCATGGCGACCCGCCGACCGGACGCTCTACCAGGCGGCGGTGAACGACCAGATCCTCAGTGAGGGTGACGCGGTGCGGGCGGCGTCTTCGGCAGGCTACGGCCAAGTCGCCACCGTTCGGCTCTTTGAACAGAGCCAGTTCGACCTCTGGGCTGGCGCTGAGGTGGCTCTCGAAACCTTACAAACAAGCCGTTGGCACAGTGCGACGCTCGTAATCGCAATTCGCCAAAGCGCCGGGTACGTCCGCTACGACCTCAAGGCTGACCAGCCCTACGCCCACGTCAACGTTGCGGTTCGCGTTGGCGACGCGGTCGTGCAACTTACCCCCGGTGGCAGCTACAGTCTCGATTTGCGCCGCTCCAAACGGGTGATTGCCCGCGCTGATGGCGGCAACGCCCTTGAAGCCGATGTGGCGGTACGCACCGGCTCGGCGATGATCACTGGTGCGAACGGGTTGACCCGCGAACTCCGCGCCCGTGAACACGCGCTCATTGACGCCGCCGGTCTTCCTGGTCTCGCGGTACCCGCCCGTTGGGATCTGATCCGTGACGGTGGCTTCAGTCAATATAGCGATCTGGAGTATAACAACACGACGCTGAATGACCCGACGATTCCGCAGTCGGCCTATTGGAAAGTCTACTCAGGCCCCGATCTACCGTTGAAAAACCGGGGCTTTTTCGGCGTGACCGCCATCTGCCGCCCGCCCAATATCATGCCTACGTGTGATTTAGCTGACCGGCGCACGGCGGCTTGGTTCTACCGCGCCGGTGGGCAGACCAACAGTTTCATCGTTGGGCTTAAGCAGGAACTCGGTGTTGACGGAGCAGGGCTTGATGTCTCAGAATATCGCGCCCTCCAAATTACCCTGTGGGTACGGGTGCTGCACCAGTCACTCAAGGATGCGGGCGAACGGGGCAGCGAGTGTCCTGTGACGATTCGGTTGGTGGCGAAACGTAATGGGCCGGCTGATCCCGAAGAGCAGCGCGATGTTTGTGTGTTCATTGATGCCGACCAAACGCCCCCCACGGTGACGGAGGCCGGAATGGTCTATTATCATGTGCAGGAGGCCGAGTGGGCGCAGATCAGCTTTAACCTGCGCGAGGCCCAATGGCTGCCCGACTATCGTTACCTGCGGCGTATCCAGATCTTCGCCCAGGGCCACGATTACGACTCACGGGTGGCTGATGTGGCGCTCGTGGGTGAACAATAAAGACGCGAAGGGTTAGCAATGCTCTACCACGGGGTTGATCTGGTTGAAGTGGCGCGAGTACGCCGTGCTGTTGAGCGTTGGGGCGAACATTTCCTGCGGCGGATCTTCACGCCCGGTGAACTTATCGCTTGCGGATGGGGCACTGGTGCGACTCCACGCTACGAATCCTTGGCGGCTCGTTGGGCCGCCAAAGAGGCTGCAGCCAAGGCACTAGGCTGCGGGCTTAGCGGGCTGGCGGCGGGGCCGGGTACGCACGTAGCCTGCCACGACCTCGAAGTGACCTCTAGCCCAAGCGGGCGTCCCGAACTGCGGTTGCATGGTGAAGCCGCGTTGGTCGCCGCTGCCCTTGGGCTGACTCACCTCGCCCTCAGCCTTTCGCACACACAGGCTCACGCCATCGCCAGTGTGGTGGGACTGGCCGAGGGCTTGGATTTTAGATTTTAGATTTTGGATTGCAGCTTTGCCGCACTACGACGCGGTGTATTTGCCCAAACGGGAATGTAGCCACGAACCTTTGTCTAGCAATGGTGGAACACCGTGCAACCGATCCGCAGCGACCGCTTCCTCCTCCTCGTAGTCTTCCTCGCTGGCATCGGCACCCTCGGCATCGAGATGGTGATGCCGCGCTTGCTGGCTCCCTTTTTCGGCACCTCACAACCCATTTGGGCCGTGGTGATTGGCATGACCCTAGCTTATTTGGCGGCGGGCTATTGGCTAGGGGGCCGTTTGGCCGACCAGCAACCCGACGAGCGGCGGCTCTACTGGCTCATTGCTTGGGCCGGCCTCGTCTGTGCCGTGATTCCCCTCGTCGCCCGCCCCATCCTCCAAATGGCCCAACTCGCCCTCCGCAGTGTCGCCGCAGGTGGCTTCCTGGGAGCCTTGGCCGTGGTGGTGCTGCTCTTCGCCGCGCCGGTGACGCTGTTGGCGACTGTTGGCCCGTTCGCCGTGCGCCTGCGCATCAAACAGGCAGAGGCTGGCATCGCCGCCGCCGGACGCACCGTTGGCACGATTTCAGCCCTCTCGACCTTGGGTTCGATCCTCGGCACCTTCCTCACCGTGCTGGTGCTTATTCCCCTGCTTGGCACCAACACGACCCTCTTCCTCTTCGCCGGCTTCTTGGTCGTGCTCGCACTGATTGGGCTGCGCGATTGGCGAGCGGCGCTGCTGCTCCTCGCCGTGGTTGCCCTCTTCGGTGCCTACCGCAGCGTGGCGGTTGGGGTGAAAAGTGCCGACTGCCGGGGCTGTCAGCTTTTAGCGGAAAGCGAGTCGGACTATACCTACATCCAGGTAGCGGAACAAACAGTCGAGTACAACAACGGCAGCGTGGACATGCGCCGCGTGCTCATCCTCAACGAAGGTCAGGCCATCCACTCGCTCTACCGGCAGAAGTATGAACAGACGGGCGATCCACTCGATTTGCTGACCGACGGTGGGCCTTGGGATTACTTCAGCGTTGCGCCCTATCTTTACGCTAACGTGCAGCCCAAAGACGTGACCAGTTTAGCCTTGTTAGGTGCGGCGGCGGGCAGCATCCCCAAGCAGTTCCTGGCCCTCTACGGCCCCAGCACGGTGATTGATGCGGTTGAAATTGACGCTGCGATTAGTGCGTTTGGCCGCCGCTATTTTGCAATGGAAGATCAGAACCCGGCGTTCCCCAACTATACGACCTATGCCCAAGACGCCCGTTTCTGGTTGGCGACGACGAACCGCACCTACGATGTGATTGGCATGGACGCCTATCATCAGCCGTATATTCCCTTTCACCTGACCACGGTCGAGTTTTTTCGTGAGGTGCGGGCGAAGCTGAACCCACGGGGCGTAGCGGTGGTCAATGCAGGGCGACCCGCCAGTGGCGATGACCGCCTCGTGAACGCCCTCGCCTCAACCATGCGCGCCGTCTTTCCTCAGGTCTACATCCTGGACACGCGCTTTTCAAACGCCATTCTGGTCGGCGTGAACCAGCCGGTGGGCGATGGAACGGCCAACTTTAGCGCCAACCAAGCGGCCCTGGGGCAAGTGATTGAGCGCGAACCGCACTACCGGGCGCTCTGGCTGGTGATGCAGTGGGCGATGACGGAAGGGCGCTTTGGGCCGGTGCGCGAATTCACCCCAGCGCAGGCGCGTTTTACGCCCTTCACCGACGACCTCGCGCCAGTCGAGACGCTGATTGACGGGCTTATTCTGAATGAGGCGACGCGGCGCTGAGCCGACGAACCGCTTGGCGGCAAGACACCCGGCACCGGAAGCCTGCTCTTAGAGGCTGTCTGAAAAGACCTTCAGCGAAAGAATCTGGGAGCGAGGGTGTCTCGCCCTCCACACGTTCACGAGGGCGAGACGCCCTCGCTCCCAGGCCGCACAACCCGGTACGCTGTACGAGGGGACGAAGCCATCCCTTTTCAGACAGCTTCTGCTCGGCCAGGCGCTCGCTGACCTCATTCTGAAACTTGCGACTCTCGTCGAGCAGCGCCGCCAAACGCTCACTACGCGGCAGCGCCAGCAGGCGCTGCCCATGCAGCAACAGGCGCAAGGCGGCGATGATTGGTCGGCCAGCGGTCTGCACCATCTCAGCGACGCGGAAATCCAGCCAGCCGGAATTCTCGCCACGTGGGGCCGAAATCAGACGCAGCGCCGCGCCGTTGAAGAGCAGGCCCGCGCTGACCCCACTCTGGCGCAGCAGCCGCTCCATACGCCCGTGGGCCGAA
>CAIRDL010000965.1 GCA_903877345.1 uncultured Oscillochloris sp.
CCCAGCGCAATAATCTGCCCGCCCCTGATGATGGCGATGCGGTCGGCGAGCAGTTCGGCCTCGGCCAGATTGTGCGTCGTCAGCAGAATCGCCCGGTCGGCCTGGCGCAGTTCGCCAATCGCATCACGCACCGTGCGGGCACTCTGGGGATCCATCGCGGTCGTTGGCTCATCAAGAAAGAGCACCGGCGGGTCGTGGATGAGCGCCCGCACCAAGGCGATCTTCTGCTTCATGCCTTTGGAATAACTGTCGAGCTTGCGCTCGCGGGCATCCCAAAGACCGAACTGTTGCAGCAGCAGATCGGTGCGCGCCTCGCGGGTCGCCACATCAAGGCCAAGCAGCGAGCCGAAGAAGTCGAGATACTCGGTGGCGATCATGCGCCCGTAGAGGCCGGGGTATTCGGTGAGCAGGCCCACCTTGCCCCGGATCGTCTGGGCGTGCGTGACCACATCGAGGCCGCAAATGCGGGCGTTGCCGCTACTGGGGCGCAAAATGGCCCCCAACATCCGCACGGTCGTGGTCTTCCCGGCGCCGTTGGGGCCAAGGAGAGCCAATAATTCACCGGGACGCACTTCAAGGTCAATGGCACGCACGGCATGAAAGGTGCCGAACTGCTTGCTGAGTCTGTGGGCCTCGATCATAGAAATTTCCTCCCAAGCGGGCTAGTAAGGGAAGCGGAAGCTTTCAAACATCCCATCTGATCCGTGATCCGTGACCCGTGATCTGTGACCCGTGACCCGTGACCCGTGATTGGTCAGGGTGCGACCCAGTTACGCTTCACGCATCACGCATCACGCACCCATCCTGTCGTTATTCTACCCGCTTGCACAGCGTGCGGCGAGGGCGTGGGTGCGAATGGGCGCGCACGTGGATGCTTACGCCCCGCTTTTCATTCCTCGCAGATCCTGTTATAATTCTCTTGAGGAACGTAAACGGTGTGTTAACAGACCACTACGCAGGCTTCACACCCTTTCTGTTACCATAGCCGGGATCACCACCCCTTCGCCAATAACGCCGATCCTGCCACCCACACGGGCCTAGTTGCCCCGGGCCAGTTTTCCCTACCTGTTGAAAGGAGGCTGCCGCTTACCCTAAAAAGAAGCTCAGACCGCAAGGGACGCGGAATTTTTTAAGCATCCAGGTCGGACAAATGATCCGTGCTGCGTGATCCGTGACTGGGCCGCATCCTGACCGATTACGGATCACGTAGCACGGATCAGATGAGCTGGTTTGAATTTTCCGCTTTTCCTAGACTTGGCTGGCGCTCGGCTTCCTGATGCGCTTCGCCTGAAACCTGGCACCCGGCCCCTGAGACCTTAGCTTAGTGCTGAAAGGCAGGTTAGCTGTGAGTATGTCCTTTGGCCCACGGGCACAGACGCCCGAACCGACCCAGGGCATTGTCCGCGTCATCTTCGCTTCGGCGGCGGGAACGATGATTGAGTGGTACGACTTCTACATCTTCGGCAGCCTCGCGACCGTGATCTCCAGCAAGTTTTACAATACCGGGACGCCCCTCGGCGACATTATCGCCTGGCTCGCGGCCTTTGCCGTCGGTTTCATCGTGCGCCCCTTCGGCGCGATTGTCTTCGGGCGCGTTGGCGATTTGGTCGGGCGTAAGTACACCTTCCTCGTCACCATGACCCTGATGGGCCTCTGTACGTTCGCGGTCGGTTTATTACCAACCGCCGATATGATCGGGCCAGCCGCAGGTATCATCCTGATCCTGCTCCGCATCCTCCAGGGTCTGGCCCTGGGCGGTGAGTACGGCGGCGCGGCGACCTACGTGGCCGAGCATGCCCCGCATGGCAAGCGCGGCTTCTACACCAGTTGGATCCAGATCACCGCTACCCTCGGCCTGTTCCTTTCCCTCGGCGTGATTCTCGCCACCCGGCTCGGCATTGGTGAGGTCGCCTTCAAGGATTGGGGCTGGCGCGTGCCTTTCCTGATCTCGATCTTCCTCGTCGGTATCTCGCTCTACATCCGCATGTCGCTGCAAGAGTCGCCCCTGTTCGCTAAGCTGAAGAGCAGCGGGCGCACCTCGAAGAACCCGTTGGTCGAGAGTTTCGCCAACCCGTACAACTTGCGCTACGTCCTGTTGGCGCTCTTCGGTGCGGTGATGGGCCAGGGCGTCGTCTGGTACACCGGCCAGTTCTACGCGCTCTTTTACCTGCAACAGCAGTTCAAGGTGCCGCTGGTCGATTCCAACCTCATCGTTGGTGTCGCCATCCTCTTCGCTACCCCGCTCTTCGTCCTCTTCGGCTGGCTCTCGGATCGCATTGGCCGCAAGTGGATTATGCTCAGCGGGATGGCCTTGGCGGTGTTGACCTACTACCCGATCTACAATGTGATGTGGAACTTCCGCTACGCGCTTGATCCCACCGTGCCCGCTGCGGATATGAAGATCAACCCGGCCTACAGCCCCGTGATGCTCGGCCTGCTCATCTTCATCCAGATGGTCTACGTCACGCTTTCCTACGGCCCCATCGCCGCCTTCCTGGTTGAGATGTTCCCGACACGCATCCGCTACACCTCGATGTCGCTGCCCTATCACATCGGCAACGGCGTCTTCGGCGGTTTGGTGCCAATTATCGGCCTCAGCCTCATCCAAGCCACGGGCGACCGTTTCGCGGGTCTGTGGTGGCCGATGGGTGTGGCGGGCGTCTGCTTCGTCATCGGTGCGATCTTCCTGCGCGAAACCAAGGATGTGGACATCACCGCCGATGAAGGAATGATTGACAGTCGGGCGCAAACTCCATCGTGGAGTCGGCGGTAGAATAGGGCGGGGACGCCCACGTTCGCCGTCCCCTTTCATCAGAAACCGCTAGACGCCCCCCGTATGCGCGTTTAGCGGTTTTTTGCGTCTACCGTTCGCCGCAGTCCTTCTTCCAAGCTGATGCGGGGGCCGTAGCCGAAATCGCGCTGCGCGGCGCTGTGGTCGAACCAATGCGAACGCACGAGTTGCGTGATGAGAAAGCGGTTGAGAAACGGCTCGCCCGCCAAGTGCAAGCCGCCATGAACCGTCTCGATCACCGTCGCCGCCGCCATTGCTACGCCGACGGGCAGCGCGGGGCCAACCGGCGGGCAACCGAGCCGCGTCACCAGTTCGTTGATGAACCGCCACAAGTTGACGGGCCGTTCTTGCCCGATGAAATAGGGCCGTCCCCGCACCGGCGAGCCTTCGCTCAGGGCGTCGGCGGCCAAGAGATGCGCCTCGGCGGCGTTCTCGACATAGGTCACATCCACCATATTTGTCCCAACTCCGACTTGGAACAGGCGTCCGGCGCGGGCACGAGCGACGAAGCGCGGCATGAAGTGCGGATCACCCGGCCCCCAAACGAGATGCGGGCGAATGGCGGTGGTCGCAATCGCGGTGCGGGCCAGCACAAAGCGTTCCGCGAGCGCTTTGGTGGCCGGGTAAGGATGCAGGTAGCGCTGGGCGTAGGGCGTTGTCTCGTTCACCCCCGCGATGTCCTGTGCGCCAATCGCCACCGAGGGCGTCTAGGTGTAAACCAGTGTCGGCACGTCGGCTTGTTCGGCTGCGCGCACGATTCGCTGCTTCGCGGTGACATTACTGCGGTAAAAGTCCGCCACACTGCCGCCGAGCGCACCCGCTTTCGC
>CAIRDL010000966.1 GCA_903877345.1 uncultured Oscillochloris sp.
TACGGGTACGGCAGCCTCGCCTCGCTCACCGCTGCCACGCCCGTCGCCGTGGCCCACACGGTAGCCGAGTTGCGCGCCGTGCTGCTGAATGGTCGTTTGTAGCTAAAGCATGGTTCAATCCAGCTTTATAGTTCAGCGATCTGACGCAAAGCCGCAAAGCCGCAAAGCCGCAAGGAATGTGTAGCGCGTCCTGTTGCGGCAAAGCTGCAATCTGCAATCTAAAATCTGCAATCCAAGCCGCCATGTTCCTTGAGCTTGACACGATCACGAAGGGGTACGACGGCACCCCGGTGCTGCGCGGCGTCAGTCTGGAGGTCACGGCGGGTACAATTACGGCGCTGCTTGGGCCGTCGGGCTGCGGCAAAACGACCCTGTTGCGGGTTGTGGCGGGGCTTGAACATGCCGATAGTGGCGCAGTGCGGGTCGAGGGTGCGTCCATCGCCGCCGTGCCGCCGCATCGGCGCGGTTTTGGCCTGATGTTTCAAGACTACGCGCTTTTTCCCCATCTGGATGTCACGGGCAATGTCGCCTTTGGGCTGCGGATGCAAGGGCTTGGCCGCACCCAGCGCCAAGCGCGTGTGGCCGAGTTGCTTGAACTGGTGGGCCTGCGTGGCTACGGGCCACGTCGCGTCTACGCGCTGTCGGGCGGCGAACGGCAGCGCGTGGCGTTGGCCCGCGCCCTCGCCCCGCGCCCCCGCCTGCTGATGCTCGATGAACCCTTGGCCGCCCTCGACCGCGCTTTGCGCGAGCGCCTGCAAGACGAACTGCGCTCCATCCTGCGTACCGTCGGCGTCACCGCGCTCTATGTGACGCACGACCAAGAGGAGGCGTTCGCCCTGGCTGACCAAGTCGCCCTGCTGAACGCCGGTCAGTTAGAGCAAGTCGGCCCGCCTGAGACGGTCTATCGGCATCCGGCGAGTGTGTGGGCGGCGCGTTTCTTCGGGTTGACGAACATTGTGGCGGGGCACTGGCGGGCCGATGGCACCGTTGCGACCGCGCTGGGCGTCTTGGCGTGCCGTAATGTGGGGCCGCCTGAACCACCGGGCACCCCGACGACCTTGGTGCTCTATCCCGACGCGGCTCGCCCCGCCCCGCCCGGCGACGGGGCGCTGTGCGGCACGCTGGTCGAGGCGCAGTTTCGCGGACGGGCCCAACGGGTTCAGGTGCGCCACGCCACGGGTCTCACGCTGAGCTTTGATCTGCCTGAGTTGCTCGGTCGCATCGGTGCGCCGGTAACACTCGCCCTAGAGCCGAGTGGCGTGTATGCGCTGAGCCGTGATGCGTAGTCAGGGGTCAGGGTCAGGGGTCGGGGGTCAGCCGTCAGCCCTCAACCGTCAGCCCTCAGCCGCTCACCGCTCCTGAAAGACCACCGCCGCCCGCTGTTCGGTAGCCCCGTTGACGTACACCGTCGTGGTAACACCCCGGGCCTGCCCGCCCCCCGGCGTCCAGAAAAGCACCACACTCCAGGTTGAAGCCCCGAGGCCACAACGGCCCGCATACCCATTTTGGTCGGTTTGGTTCTGGTAATTGTGGTCGCCGTTATTGATGCCAAGCACCGCCCCGCTGATTGGCCCGCTGCGCCCGACGATTTGGACATCAATGCACGAGGCGAACTGACCGCTGTTGCCACTCCCCTCGAAGCTCTTGCGCGTCGTCAAGCCGTAGGTCGGGCGTGTTGGACGAGTTGGGCGGGCGGTCGGCGCAGCCACGGGCGACGTTCGCGCCGGTGCCGGGACGGGCGTACCCGTGGAAATCGTTGGCGTAGGCGTGCTCTCCGCTGACGGACTTACGGTTGGCGTGGGCGTCGGACTGCCCAGCGCCAACTGCCCGATCCGCGTCACCAAGTCAGCCTCCGCCGCCAACAGTTCAGTGCGCTGCGCCTCGGTGAGGGTCAGGGCCAACGCCAGTTCAATCTGGTCAAGAACTTGGCGCAGAGCCGCCCCGTCGCCCGGTGCGGCCACCGCCGCCCGGTACGCCTCCAGCGCTTGGCCCACCTGATCAGCAGTTGGCACTGGCGGGCGTACCGTAGCGGGTGTTGGCGCGATGCCGCACCCGCCGAGCAGTACCGCGAACATGACACTGACGAGCGCCAGGAGGGTTCGCATAGTCTTCGCTCCTTAGACAAGGTTTCAGGGGTCAGGTTTTGGGTTTCAGGTTGAGCGCATCAGGAGGCCGTGCGCCAACTGTAAA
>CAIRDL010000967.1 GCA_903877345.1 uncultured Oscillochloris sp.
CCGGGTCGAGGATGTAGCGCAGTTCGTCCCGCGTCAGCCCGTAGAGTTTGGCGATGCGGGCGTCCAGTTCGGCGCGGGCCTGGGCGCGGCGGGCCTCGTCCCAGATGAACGGCGGGACAACGGATTCGGAGCGAATGTACGCATGGGCCACCTCAAGGTGCTTGGCAATGGCAGGGTTCGTTGCGGCCAACGGCTCCACTGCCGTGATGTTCTCCCGCCAGCATTCGTATATTCGCTCCCGTAATTCGTAGTCTGCATCCCCCCACACATCCGCCGCAAATGCCTGCATGTCCCACGCCGTGTATACCAACTCCACCACTCGCGGTACGATGTACGCGATGTCGGCGGCGCTGAAGCGGTCGGGCGGCAGGACGGGGAGTTGGTTGATATACGTGAAGGTGAGATGGGTACCGCCAACTTTTTGACGAACAATAAAATCAAACACCAGACTATTGATCACGGCTAGAAAGCAAGTTGTTTGGCAATAGTTGGCGGTGGCAAGAAAGATCAGCGGTGCAGTATTCCCCACCCCCACCCGTGGCAACAGGCTAAAGATGGCGGTGCGTTCGTCGGTAGCGCGGGCGATGTCACGAAACCCAAGCAGCCACCCACGCGCCCAACGCCCCGCCAAGCGTTCGGCAACCGCATTGGTCGGCACCCAATAGCGCGGCGTAATCGCCCTCGTCGGGTCGGCTAACTCGTCAAGCGAAAGATCACGCGCCGCCTCGCCCGCATACGTCGCCCAGCGATGCGTAAACTGGTGCAGCAACTTCGCCTCGTACAACGGCACCAGCCCTTCCCCTGGCGCATTCTGGAAAAGGTGGCTGTCCGTATTCATCATGAACATGAGCTTAAAGGAAATGTTCCAGGGGTTACTTCCCTTTGCTTCATCAAACAACACTGGAATACGACGATAAATTTGCTTAGTTAGCTCTGCATCAATCCGTGTGCGGAAGATCGGTGTCGTGCGCGTGTTCGGGTTGAATAAGGCGATTTCATCCGGTGTGAGGGTAAAGGCGCGTTGCGGGTCGGCTAACTGCGTGACATTGGTGGCAAAGAAGAAGAAGCGTGTTGGCTGGTTGGTTGCACCAATGGTCAGCAAGCTGAATTTGTAGCGGCTGTCAACTTCGGCAAAGATCTTCTCACGGTTCTCAAAATCGTAGAGGCTAACAAGGTGCTGCTTTCTGACCAAATCAGCGAAGAAGTATTGATTAAACGAGTCGGTCGCGATGCCTGTAGGCACTATTAGACCAGTTCTACCTTGGCTGTTCATGATAGTGATGCGGCATAACTCCGTAAAGAGGGCCATCAAGTTGATACGACCAAAGCTTGTCAGCGGAAAAAGGCCGCTACTATGTACAAATCGCTGGGTTGCGTCGGTGATTTGCTTCTGAGTCCTATAGGCTAAGAACAAATTCGGATTAGTCTGCTCCAACTTCGCAATTAAGCGATCACGAGCCGCCATATTTGCCGCATTGACGATCTCCTGTGATTTGCCAACAAAAAACTCTTGTGGATCTAATTGGAGCATCTCCCAGGGCGGGTTGCCGAGCACTACATCGAATTGGGTACGAATGAACGAATGCGGGTCATTATTCGTTAATTCGCTTTCATTCGATGTAAACACTTGGGGAAACTCCAACGCCCAATGGAAGAAGCCGACCGCCTCGGCGAGGGGCGCGGCCAGCAACGCATGGGGGGCGGTGGGGTCAAAGTCAATCAGGTGCTTGGTCGTGGGGACAAAGGGCGCATTGGCAGGCGTCAAAGGCTGGAAGAAGGCGGCAGTCCAGAGATCGAACTTCGCACGTTCGGTAGCGGCTTGGTGGCGCAAGGCGGCGGCGGTACGAGCCTTGGCGCGCACCTGGGCGACGGTCGTATCGGGTTGGGCATCGAGGGCGCGCAAGGCGGCGGCGAAATCGAACCCGGCCGCGTGTTCCGCCGCAAAAATCTCGTGCTGCACCATGCCTTGCTTTTGGTGCAAATCACGTTCCTGCTTATTGCGCTTCTTAAAGCTGCTCGCCGTCGCTTTGTCGTCGCCGGTGACGGGCTTGTAGGCATCGTCGGGAATGCCCGCCGCAACCAAAGCGTGGGACGCCCCGATGAGACTATTGCCTTGGCGGATGTGGTGGTCGAGAAAGCTGAGCGGCATGCCAGCGCAATGGCCCTCGATCCACAGCGCGAGCTTACAGAGGTCGGTCGCCAAGGGGTTGAGATCCACACCGAAGATGCACGAGCGGATGACATCGCGCACGGCGTGACGAAAAGCGGCGGGGGTAGCTTGCTCCTCACCGGCGCGCAGCTTCGCCAGTTCGCGGCCAAGGCGACGGGCAGCGGCAAGCAAGAAAGCCCCGGAGCCGCAGGCGGGATCAACCACGCGCAAGGCGAGGAGCGCCTGCTCGCGGGCTTTTGGGTCAGTCCCAACCGCCTTCAACCGCTCATCCATCACGGGCACCAAAGCGCTCTTAATCAACTCCTGCACCAACTCGGGGCGCGTGTAGTAGCTGCCGGTCGTCTTGCGCTCGGTTCCCGTCACCAAATCGAACCTTGGCATTCGCTCGGCATCCAAACTTGGCATTCGCTCGGCATCCAAACTTGGCATTCGCTCGGCATCCAAACTTGGCATTCGCTCGGCATCCAAACTTGGCATTCGCTCGGCATCCAAACGAACTATTCGCTCGGCATCCAAACGAACTATTCGTTCATTCGTTCCCCATTCGATGACGGGGCGGAAATCAAGCAACGACTCATAAACACTCCCCAGTTCTTCGACATCAAGGGCACCATAGTTGACGCGGCGCAGCACCGAACTCGCCTTTTCACGGTAGAGCGAAAGCTGCCGCATCGCAGCGAGCAGATCGGCATTGTAGAGGCGGGTGTCGTCGGTGAGGTCGCCACAGGCAGCATCGCTGAACAAATCACCGTCGAGCGGAGCGAGACCGAGGCGGCGTGGCGCGTCCTCATCGCTGCCCTCGAAGAGGCGAAAGGTCGTGCGGAGGCCGAGCCAGAGGTCGCCGAACGGGCCACGTCCAGCGCCGGAAGCTTCAGCGAGGCGGCGCAGGCGACTGAGGCTGTAGCTGTCGCGGTAGATGCTCAGGCGCATGTCGGCGCGGGGCCGATACGCGAGCGGCGAAAGCGGGTCAAGCTCATCCTCCTCAGCCGCGACGAGATTGCGCTCCTCGGCAACCATAAGAAAAAGCAGCCGGTAGACCAGGCGCAGCAGTTGACGGTAATAGTCCAGCGGCGTCAGTCGGCCCTCGGCAAGCTTGGCGCGCAGCTTCGTGTTCGCGGGGTGGGCGAGCAGGCCGTTCCCAAGCAGCTTCAGCGCACCCTCGACCCCATCGCGCAGACCATCACGCACGCGCCCACCAGCTTCAATCGCCTGCTGATGATACTGTTCGAGCAGACAACTCGGGCTATCGGCGCTCGTCACCGGCAGGCGGGAGCGGTGGAGCAGCCGGTAGAGCAGGGCGAACTCGGCGAACTGCTCGCCCTCCAGCATCGCGCGCAAGTCGAACTCGACATAGGCGGGGCGGGTAAAGCGGGCAGAATCGCGCAACAGACGCAACCGTTCGCCATTGGTGACCATCCCCCAGAGATGCTCCGTACCGTTGAGGTACTCCTGCATCAGCGCGTGGGGCGAAAGACGGGGGCGACCGGACGGCGGGCGAGCGTCGAGGCTGGCGCGGATGCTCTCGATATGGACAGGCGGGGCATCCTCGGAGTCACCGGCGCGGTGCGAAAGCGCGTAGGTGCGACCAGCGACCAGATACGCGGTGCGATTGCGTCCAAGCTGATAGCCAAGCACGCGCAACAGCGGAATAACCCACTGCTCACGGGTCTCGGAGGTCGCGGTCTCGCTTGCGCCAAGATCCTCCAGGTAAGACTGGAAGAGCGCCCACTGGCCTCGTGCCACCTGCCATGCCGCGCTGATGCGGTCGGAGAGCTTGCGGGTGCGTTCGAGGCCAAAATCCTCGGGGCGCTGGCCGGTCAGTTCCTCTTGGGCAATAGCGGCGAGGATGTCGGCAGGGATGAGACCGCCCTCGGTTGTGATGGTCGTGTAGGGCATCTTTATTCACCTAGAAAGAAGATTCAGGATGCTTGACCACAAAGGCACAAAGGACGCAAAGAACGCAAAGAACGCAAAGAACGCAAAGAACGCAAAGAACGCAAAGAACGCAAAGAACGCAAAGAACGCAAAGAAC
>CAIRDL010000968.1 GCA_903877345.1 uncultured Oscillochloris sp.
CATTCCAGACCTTCATGCGCTCCGGGTCGCCGCCCACGTCGGGATGATGCAGGCGGGCCATCGCCTTCCGAATCGCATTGACCTCATCGGTACTGATCTGGTCGGCAAGAACGGTGAGGTCAATGCGGCTACAACTCGGCTCGGGGCCAAGACCCTGATCGAGACGTTGGGCGCGGGTGCGCCAGAGGTCGCGCTCGTGCGCCAGTGTGGTGTTCTCGCGCATAGTTTCGGTGAGCGTGGCGACCATCTTGGCGTGGGCGCGCTGGGCCTCATTCGCGGCTGACAGGGCTTTCTCAAGCTGGCGGCGCAGCCCCCGCGTAATCGCCTGCACCTCGGCCAACTCACGACAGAGGAGTTCGTACTCAGGCTGGGGGCAGCCGAGGGTGGTGAAGGGCTGTTCGTCCGGTTGTAGCACGCGCAACCTCCTGGTCGGCTCTTGCACCACGCTTGAGCTTGGGGCATCCCGTTCCTTGGTCGTGAACCGCATATCAGTGCCTAGTATAGCGGTTTCACGCTTATCGCGCTAGAGGCGGGACGCTGGTGTGGGGCCACGTCAAAATTGATCGCCGACGGCTGACCACTGACCGCTGACTGCCGACCGCTACCGGAAACAGTCAACCGTCGGCGGTTAACGGTCAGGCCGTCCGGCGCGTGGCTTTGACGTAACCCTAAGTCTCTACAAGCTCCCACTTGACAGAGTGAGGCGCTGGATTGATCATGACGATAATGGAACTGAACACTAAGCAGGTGCTGGTCTCGACTGATGACAGCCAGCTGCGCCAGATCGTCGCTGCAAATGCCGATGGCATCCTTGTGGTAGACGGTGATGGCGTTGTTCGCTTTCTTAACCCCGCCGCCGCAAGTATTCTCGGACGGCGGGTTGAGGCGTTGGTCGGGCAGGATTTCGGCTACCCGGTGCTGCGTACCGAGCGCGCCGAGATTGATCTGCACCATCCGGACGGCACGCACCAGATTGCGGAGATGCGCGTCGTTGACACGGAATGGGAGAGCGGCCCCGCCCAATTGGTCTCGCTGCGCGACATTACGGAGCATCGGCGCGCCCAACAAGCCCTGCGCGACGCCGAGGCGTTCAATTGGGCTATCCTCAACGCCCTCACCGTCCATCTTGCGGTGCTCGACGCTACGGGCACGATTGTGGCGATTAACGACGCCTGGCGCGCCTTTGCTCGTGAGAATGGCGACCACGAGTTGCGCCACACCGGAATCGGCGTCAATTATTTCACCGTCTGCCAACATGCGAATGGCGAACATACCAATGAGGCGTCCCCGGTGCTGAAAGGGATGCGGGATGTTTTGGTTGGGAAACTGCCGCTGTTTGAACTTGAGTACCCTTGTCATTCGCCTACCGAGGAGCGCTGGTTCGTCTTGCGCGTGGTGCCGCTCCGTGGCGAACGTCCGGGCCTGCTGATTGCCCACACCAACGTGACCGAGCAGCGACGCATGGCCCGCGCCGTCGCCGAAGCCGAAGTGCTGCGCGAGCGTCTGCGCGCCCTCGAGCGCGAGTTGCAGAACTTCGACCGGATCTCGGCGGGCGAATTGGCCCAGTCGCGACGGATTGCTGCGGTGCCTATGCGCCAACGCGCCCCGCTTGCCTTTAGCCAAGGTGTCGAACGCTACCGCGCCCTGCTTGAAGAAGCCCTACAGTATCGAGCGAAACAGACGCCCCTGCCGGTCGCGAGCCTCCGCGAACTTGGCGAGCGCCTCGGTACCTACGAGGCAGCACCCCGCGATGTTGTTGATCTGCACCTCGCGGCGGTGCGCGCCGCCGGTGCCGAAGCCCCGCCCGCACGTCAGCACGCCTATCTGGAGGAAGGGCGCCTCCTTGTCCTCGAACTGATGGGCCACCTCGCTGCCCACTACCGAAGCAAAGCCGTCGGGCGTACCGGCGACCCTGATGATACGACTTCAGGCCAGATCTAGCATGAGCACCGCTGTGGTCAAGATCGTTCTCCACCTCTATGTCGCTGGTCGGACCCCGCGTGCCGAGCGGGCTATTGCGACGCTCCGCCATATTTGCGAGCGCGAGCTTGCGAACTTTGAATGTGACCTCGTCATTGTTGATGTCCTCGCCGACCCCCAACTGGCTGAGGCGCGCAAGATTCTGGCAACGCCAACTTTGATTAAAGAACAGCCGGCCCCCAGTCGCCGCATTATCGGCGACCTTGGAGCCGACCCGGCTGAACTCTTGGCCGCCCTCAATCTGCCCCCCGTTAGCCCAGAGGCCCAGCTTTCCACGTTACCGTGACCCGCGAAGCGGAGGTTTGTACCATTGAGCCGCGATCTAGTCTCAATTGAGCGCCTGC
>CAIRDL010000969.1 GCA_903877345.1 uncultured Oscillochloris sp.
ACTGCTGATGTAGCCGAGCTTGCCGCCTTGGCGCAACAGCTTCACGCCTTGGTGGAAGAAATAGACGAAGAGATCCGCCGTGCCACTGTAGGTTTCCGCATAGGCCATTTGGAAAGCGGCCTTGAAGAAGCCAAGCTGTTCTTGGCGCACATAGGGCGGGTTGCCCACCACGGCATCGAACCCCGCCGCCTCGCCAAGCGGGTAGCCGTGGTGGTCAAAGAAAACCTCGGGGAACTCCAGTTCCCAATGGAAGAAAGCGCGTTGCGCGGCGAGCGCATCAGCCTGCTCAAGCAGCGCAACCATCTGCGGCAGCACGGTAAGATTGCGCCCAGTCGCGTACTCAGTCAGCGCCTTGTACTGATCATTCGGCACGAGCACACCAAAGGGTTGCGCCGTCAGCAGATTAGCCAACCGCCCATACCGTTGGGTTAGGTCTGCCCGCAAAGCAATGTAGGTCTGTGCCTGCTCTTTCACCTCGGCGACCGTCTGCCCCGCCTTGGTCTCAATCAAAAACATACTGTCAACCGCACTGCTTATGCTCAGGCGGAAAGCCGGATCGTCAAGCAGCGAACTCTGCACCGCTACGGCTTTACTGCTGTGGTCAACCGCCGGTCGGCGACGGTCAGCGGTCAGCGGTCGTGTCCCCAGGTCAGCCAAACGTGCGCCGACCAGCGCATTGCCGCAGCGCAAGTGATGATCGAGAAACGAGAGCGGCTTATTCTTCGCCACCGTCACCAGCCAGAGTGAGAGTTTGGCGAGATCAACCGCCAGGGGATTGAGATCCACCCCGTAGATACAGCTTTGGACGACGCGGCGCTTCCAATAGGCTAAATCAGCCTCGCCTTGAGCATCGGTGTCTGGCGGAACGGCCAACGCCACCAGGAAACGGGCGATATACTCGGTGGCTTCAACCAGGAAATGGCCCGAACCCATTGCCGGGTCGCACACATTCACCGCCAGAATAGCGCGCACTTGCGCCGCCGCTTCGTGCTTGCCAGCGATGGCCCGTTGCAAGGCAGGGCCGACGGTCTGATCGACAATGTATTTGACAATATAGTCAGGCGTGTAATAGCTACCCGTAGCCTTGCGCTCGCCCTTGGCATTGAGCAGGTCAACACTCCACCCATCCGTCGGCGCAATTGCCTCCAGATGGTACTCCAACAACCCCTCGTAAATCGTCCCCAAATGGCGCTCGGCCAAATCGCGATAATCAATGAACTGCAGGTCTACGCGGGCCAACTTATCGAGCGCTTGGAGCAACTGTGCATCGCCGACACTCTGCGTTTCCAAGAACGGGTAGCGTTGCGGGTCAAACAACCCACCGTTGAAGGTCGCAATCTGAAGCGGCACCTCCCCCGCATTGATCATCCCAAAAAGCATGCGGAGCCACGACCAATACTTGGTGGTGTTTGGCAAAAGATACTTGCCGCCATCAAGCCGTCGCGCCACCTCGCGCTTCAGCGCATCCAGACTGTACGACTCACGGTACTGCGAACTGTCGCGCAACGGCAGCAACTCACGCGCTTCAGCATAAAAGATAAAGAGCAGCCGATACAGCACCAGCAAACTATGGTCATAAATCGTCTTGAGTGTCGCCGGATCAGACTGTAGGCCATTGGGGGTATAGTCGAGGAACCCTTGGGCGACATGACGCAGGGCCGCATAGACTTGCTGCTTGAGGTGTTCGCTAATCCCACGGGCAAAGTCGGTACTAGCCTGGAGCAAAGCGCGCAAACCGAGGGGATGGTCATCGAAAGCGGCGCGGCGAAAGAAAGCGAAGAAATAGAGAAACGCCGCCGGGTCGGGCTGCTCCAACAGTTCGGGCAGATTCACCTCATAGAAACAATGCTGCTTATAGGCACTGGCCTGATGAAACAAGCGCCAGAGCCGCCCATTGGTGAGCAGACCCCATTCAGCGCCACTATGCTGCATATAAAAAGCGATTTGGTAAGACGGGTTTTTATTATTGAAAAGATCAACGCCCTTGCCCGTCAAGGCAAGGTCAAGCGGACGATCCCAGAACTTAGCGTCCCCAACAGCAAGCATAGCGCGGGTCAGGAGCGTTTCGGTAAGCGTCTGATCTTTGAGCGCCTTGAGCGCCGCCTGATCCGTATAAAAGACATAATCGGGCTTCTTGGTGCCATCAGGCGTCTTGAGGGCCGCTTGAACCTCGAACGTATGCCCAAGGGAGAGCAACACCGGCTTAATCAAGCCATCCTCAGTTTGGGCCTCATTGTTACTGGGGGTAAAAGCGGCATAAATAGCGCGCAATGCGGCCAGCGTTGGCACCGCCTCAGCGACAAGCTGACGCCAATCCTCGCGTTGGGGCAAAAGCAC
>CAIRDL010000970.1 GCA_903877345.1 uncultured Oscillochloris sp.
GACCACAACCCTTGTCGGCGTCCGCCCATGTGCGCCCTGAGTGCTGGCCTTGAGGTGCTCGTGGCCCACTATGCCAGCAAGGCGGCTCGGTAGGGTTCCGGGGCAATTGGCAAGCGAGGACGCAGCATGTTGTCCTGCACCTTTGATAGCGTGGCGTGAATCCTTGTCAGGGTCTCGCGCCATCGCAATGCGGGTGCAGATCTGAACTGAGTATCCGCCATCGCTAGGGCGTACCAATGCCTCAATGGCGGCAGGTACACAATGCAGATCTTTCGGTTTGATAGCGCGACTCTCTGACTCACCCCGCTGGATTGCTGCGACTGATTGCTGTGGCTGGAGGAGGACGGATCGGATTGGCTCATTGGTGTCCTAGTCAGGGTGACGAGGTCGGTCTCCAGGCGCGTCTTCTCCTCGGTGAGGGTCTGGGCGGCTTTGACCTGCCCTTCGAGTTTCTTGACGGTGGTGCGCTCGGCCTGCAACGCGGTCTTGAGGCCGGTGAGGTGCTGCGTAACCAGGGCTTGACTCGCTTCGTCAAGGCTGGCGAAGCGCGCCTCGTAGGTTGCGGGGGACGGGGCCGGGTCAGCGACTGGGGCTGGGGCAGTGGACACGCCCACGGGAGTGGGTGCTGCGACCGATGACCCATCGGCGAGTCGCTGCTCCGCTCGTGCGTGGCGCATCGTTTGGGTCACCTCCGCCGCTCCCGCAGGGATGGCGCGGGGCGGTGAAACCACGGCTGGTGCCGGGGCTTCCTCGTCGGTCAGCGGGGCCGGGGGTGCGTCGGGCGTGGGCAGCGCCGACCCCGAGGGGTGTGCGCGTTATCGCTGCTGCGGGCTAGTATCGCACATATAGCAATCCTATTGGGGGTGTTGCGTGGAGTCAAGGCTTCAGCCGGATAGGGCCGCCTAAAGGCTCGACTCCTTTTCATAACCTGTGTAGGATTGCTATATGACGCAACGGCGGACGACCAGCGGGGGTCTGAAGTCTGTTACGATTGCGCGTGAACAAATGCGGACAAAACAGGAAGCGAAGCGTAAGCTACCATCGCGCTGCGGACGGACGACCATCCAAAAGCTGAAAGCGAACCGACGATGCATATCCAGTTTCTTGGTGGAGCTAGCGGAATTGGGGCCACATGTCAACGGCTCACCCTGGGTGGGCATACGCTACTGGTGGACGCGGGCGTGCGGGTGGACAGCGCCGACCGGCTGCCGGACTTAGCCGCCCTCGACGGAATCAGCCTCGACGCCATCCTGATCACCCACGCCCACGCCGACCACATCGGTGCCCTGCCGTTGGTCGCCGCCAGTAACCCCGCAACCCCGATCTACGCCAGTCCGGCGACGATTAAGCTGATGGAGGTGATGCTTGGCGATGCGGTGCGCGTCATGGCCCGTCGCGCCGCCGATGAATTGGAGTTGCCGCTCTACGATGAGGCGCTGGTGGAGGCCGTGCTGCGCCGGTTGCGCCCGTTGCGCGAAGGTGCCCAGACCCTGCCCGAGTTGCCGA
>CAIRDL010000971.1 GCA_903877345.1 uncultured Oscillochloris sp.
AGGTACCCACGACGCGTAGCGGCTGACCCGCCTCGTCACGGACAATCACTTGCCCCCGGTCAAGAATCCAGAGCCAGGTGCCGGTCTTCATGCGGCAACGATATTCGCACTCGTACCACGCAGTGTGACCGTCGAGGTGGTTCTGGAGCGTTGCCAACACCTGCGGGAGATCTTCTGGATGCGCTAAGCGCTCCCATGCATGCACACGGCCCTCAATCTCGCCGGGCGTATAGCCCAACATTGTCTGCCAACGGTCGCTGAAGAAGACCGCGCCGGTCTGCACATCCCAATCTCATAAACCATCGTTTACTGCGTTGAGGGCGTACTGCCAACGCTGCTCACTCGCCCGCAGCGCTGCCTCCGCCGCCTTGCGCTCCGTCACATCTTCCGCCACATAGGCAAAGCGGGGTGGTGCCTGCGCCAAGCCAGGAATCCGGCTGATCGTCACGACCAGCCAATGCACCTCATTGGCGGTGGTGTGCGGATACTCGAAGGTTACTGGGGCACCGCGCCGTAGGCAGGTGGCGTATTGCTCACGCCAGAGGCGGATGTGCGTCGGCGGCACCCCGATCACGCTGGCGCGGTAGGGGTAGGTCTGGTTGTCTAGGGGTAGGCCAAAGAAGCGCAAGGTGGTCGCGTTATCTGCGAAGTGCAGAATATCGTCGTCAAGCAACTCAACGATGCCCATCAGCACCGTGGTGCTGTCGAAGAAGCTGTGCAAGGTCGCCGCGCTAACCTGTTGGGCCGCGTACCTCGTCTTTTGTTCTGCCACCAGCGCCGCGATGACGTAGGCACTCGCCGCCATGACGACCAGATACTGTTGGGCGTCAAAGATAGTCACAAATGGCCCATACCCCTGGGCCACCTGTGGCATGACGAGGCTGGTGAAGCACAGGACGACCACGGTGGTACCGCGCATCTGGAAGCGCCGCACCGCCCAAATCAAAAACGGAATAAGTGGGTAGGGCGCTATGGCACCCGTGCGGGTGTTCGCAACAAAAATACCCCCGCCGACGAGCAGGAGGCCCAGCAGTAGCCCGCCAGCTTCGGCGAGCCGCCTGCGTGGGATCGGGAAGGTGAGACGGGCGGGGCCGAGCCAACTGAGGACGAGGGGGGTGAAGAGGAGGATGCTGCTGCCATCGGCGACGAACCAAATTGACCAGGTGAGCCAGAAGGACGCGCCAGAACTTGCCCAGACGACCAGTGCCCCGAGGCTCGCGGTGAGCACGTTACTCGCCACGGCCGCCAGGACTATGAGGCCGACCAGATCGCGTAGGTGGTTCATGACCAGCGGGGCGGGCAACCAACGGCGCACGAGCGTAGCGGCGAGGAGGGTGGCGGTGAGATGGACGAGGGTCAAGGCCATACTGACGAGCAGCGGGGTGCCTGCCCAGAGTTGGGCGAGGCTCATAGCGAGGCCCGCGCTACTCAGCAACAGCGGCCATTCGTCCAACGGGGCGAGGAGCAAAGCGGCGAGCATGAGGCCGCTGGTCGGCCAGACGGTGGCGATAGTGGCGGCGGGTAGCGCAAACCAAGCTAGGCTAAGCCACGTGCTTGCGAAGACGAGGCAGCCGACCCACGCCGCACGCCCACTGAGGGCCAGAGGGTTAGACAAGGTTCATGGCTACTTTCTCGTTTACGTTCGCGCAGAGCATTCTGCGGTGCTCGCCCTGAAATGTAGCGACTGAGACCTTGTTTTACTTGCTACCTCCTACCATAGCAGTGCAACGCCGGGACAAGCTCAAGACTACGGGGTGCGCCATCATACCACAAGCCCATTGGCGTGCTACGAATGCGGGTACGGGGGCAGGGCTACGTTGCTCGCCGAGTGGCTGAAGCCACCGGCTACGGGTACGAAGCCTGCTCAAGCAGGCTCGGTGCGCCCACGAAGGCGGGCCTCATAATGACGAGCCGGTGGCTTCAGTCATCCGGCGCAGCCATACGGGCGGGACGCCCGCGCTCCCAGAAGGTTTCTGCTGACTTTAACGTGGCCTGCCGCTGCTCCACGCTAGACACGGACTCGCCAGCGCCGTATAATCAAGACGCGAGTAGCGAAACGCGCCGCAGGTCTCCCGATCTGCGGCGTTTTGCATGTCCAGCGCTTGGGAGCACGCCGATGTCCGTCCATCTCCTCACCACCGTGCAGCACCTCACCACTACCCAGCCCGACCTCGTCCGGGGCGTGCTGCTCTGGGCCCAGGGCGACGGCCTCATGGGCTGTCTGGTTGACCGTGAGCGCAAGCCCATCATGGCCTCCATCCCTTCGGCTCCCCACGCCGACCCCGCGACGCTCTTTGTTCACCTCGATCTGGCGGATGCGCTCGCGGGTGACGCCGAACGCTTTGCCGACATCCTCCAGGGTGCGGGGCTGGCCGTCGATAAAGCCATGCCGGAGTTCCAGCACCCGCCGCTCGCGCTCGGTAAGCTGATCGAGGGCAAGAGCGATTTGCTGGCGCACCATCCCGGTCGCCGCCGCATCGTCAGGGTCAATGGTCTGGGGCTCAGGGATGAAATCGCCCAAGGTGCTTTCCCCATCTTCGCCCATCGGGGTAGCAATCGAGATGGGGTCTTGCGCGATTCTGCGTAGTTCGCGCACCTTCTCCACAGTCATACTGAGGCCCTGGGCCAACTCGCCGTCGCTTGGTTCGCGCCCCAAGCTCTGGGCAAGCTGGTGGCGGGCCATAGCGACATGCCCCAAGGTCTCGCCAACATGCACTGGCAGCCGGATAAGGCGACTTTGGTCGGCTAAGGCGCGTGATATGCCCTGCTTGACCCACCCCGTCGCGTAGGTTGAGAACTTATAGCCAAGGTTGCCATCAAATTTATCAACAGCGCGCAACAGCCCAATATTCCCCTCCTGGATCAAGTCAAGCAGGTCGAGACCACGGTTCTGATACCGCTTGGCAATGCTCACCACGAGCCGAAGGTTCGCGGTAGTCATCTGGTGCCGCGCATCGAGTCCGAGGGCGATAGATTGACGGAGCATCATCACCGTTCGACTATCCGCTTGGAGATAGGACAATTTATCCGCTGCTGCAACCCCGGCCAGAATCATCTGTGCGAGGTGCCGCTCCTGATCGCGGTTAATCCGTGGGTGCTGACCAATTTCACGCACGTACAAAGTAAAGCTATCGCGCAGCAGCGTATCGGGGATATGATTAGGCATCGGGACAACGAGTATAGCCTCATCGTCATCAATGTCCAACCCCTCCTCGACAATCCTCACCCCGAGACTGTCGAGCAGATCCGCAAGTCGTACATCATCCTCATCGGTATCTGTCTGCTGATGAAACGCCTCAACGCTGATCCAGCCATCCTGATGCAGGGCGATCAGCAACTTCTTGCTCATTGGTTGCAGGGCAACAAGGAGCGATTCAACACGCTCGCGGACGAGGACGTAAAAATCTTCCTGACAACTGAGATACGCAATCGGCAGGAGCCCCTTGCGATGACGGACGATCTGGGCCAGCGCCTTCATTGGCTCCCACTCGCCCCGCAGCATGGTCTCATACGTCGTGTCGTTCTCAGCGATGATGGTCATGGCGTGAATGAGGTCTACTCCGTCATCGGGTCGTGTGCTTACGAGAACCTGCATGGCGCGGCGCACCGAGCTGTTGTCGAGACTTACGATCAGGGCCGTTAACGCGGAGCGAAGCGAGGTCAGGTCTGGTAGGTTCCAACCGAGGGTGACATCCAGCGTGGCCATTGCCCGTGGTGCTGGACGCTGCGGTGTTGCGGTACTCCAGCCCGTCTCGACAACGATTTGGAGGCGATACCCACCTGGTGGCACCTCGTCATGGCGTATCGTCCAGGTATAGGTTTGGGCATCGGTATCCGGGAGCTTCCGCGTGATCGGCCCATCCCAAGGTCGCCAGAGCGGCCAGAGGCGAACCACACGCTCACGCAGAGGAAGATCGCTTTGCCAACTCAAGCGGAGGTGCCAGTGCGCTGAGTCTTCTTCCACCTGGAGCTGAAGGCTTCTGATATCAAGATCCTGTGCGATGCGGAGGGCCGTGACCGCGAGCGTTCCTGCGGGCGACCAGTTGGTCTTGCCACTGGCGCGTAGCTGCACCCGTGCGGTAGTGACCGCTGCGCGGCTTACGCGAATCGTGTCGAGCGCATCACGGAGTCGAAAGCTCCAACCGTGATGCAGGTTGCCCTGGGCTTCAAGCTTGTGTAACGGTGCATCAGCCTCGCCACCAAACCAAAGTTGTGGGGCGGGAAAATCATCAATTGCCACAGGGGGGGTAACACGAAGCATGAGTCGGGGATCTTCAGCTTGCCGGATCCAGGCTACTGGGCATGTGATGAGGGTTTCCTGCCAAATATTCTCGCCGTCATTGAGTGCCCACGAGAGCCGGGGGGTTGGCAGGGTGAATGGTAATGAGGCGTGCCCACCGCGCTGATCAGCATACAGGACAAGGGGAACTTCAGCTTTGCTGCCTGGCGCGAAGATGGTAAACAAGCCTGGCCCATCGGAGAGAATCCGCACGGATGGGTCAGGGCTTTCGAGATCGAGCAGCGGGCTGGTGCGTACAACGATCCGGCTTTCAGGCAGCGAGCCTGCACTGTTAGGCGCACACAGGTGAAGTTGCCCCTGAACCTCTAGTGTTGGCACAAAGCCCAGCGTGAAGCGACTATCCCTGCCGAGGGGGCCGCGCATAACAATCTCCAGAACCCCGATAGCACCTGCGTAGGCTTCCACAAGCTGCTGGAGGTTGACGACGAGCTGATCATCGTCATGGCTGACGTACGCAGCGAGCGTCGTCAGGAGCACGGCGTTGAGCAGCGGCTGGCTCGCTACGGTGATGGTAAGTCGCCACCGTTCGCTTTCTTGGGCTACGGATCGCCTCCCGGTGAGCGGGACAACCAAAGCGGGGAGACCGCCTGCGTAGATCGGAAGCGCAGGGTTCTGATGCCCGAGGTTGATTGGGTCACGCCCTGACAAGGCAGGACGTTGGTTTCGATCATCTTTGATAACTAGGATACGCTGGTCACCAAGCACAATCTGGCGTACCTCATGCAGATCCCAGTGTTCAACCCGTAACCCTTGCCACGGGCCGGAGAGACGCGATAACTCCGCAAGTTTCCGACCGCCTACGATGGTAAGGGTCGCACGCGCATTGATAAGCAGCCAAAGCTCACGCGCAGGAACCCCTGCGGGGGTGCGTAGAAAGGTTCCGCTATCGGGCTCAAAAGCCATCAATGGCTGGCTCATGCTCAGACTGGGTAGCACCCAGCGCTGTTCAAGGTCGCGTCCGTCACTGAAGCTTACGGTATAGCCATCAGCGGGCATCATGAGCAGCCGGTCGGGACTCGTTTCCCATCCAGGGGACGTAAAGCGTGAGGCAACGCTACGCTTCACGAGGGTGTTCTGGATGTATACGGTCCAGGTTGCGCTTGGCCGCTCGCCATACGGGAGTTGTTGCGCTGGCAGTTCGAGATAGATCCCCTCGCCCCAAGGATCAAGCCAGAGCTCTGGCCGTCGGGGGCGCCACGCCGTATCGCGCTCAGCAGGCCGATTACGCCGTGACTGGATCCACATAGCGTACTGGTCAATCACACGTTGTGGAAGACCGATTTCGGCAGGCTCGGGCAGGCAGTTGCGCTCTTTGGCGCTCTGTGCCAGCTCCATCGTTCGTGCCAGAAGGTCACCAGCGAAAGCACCGCCGTGTTTGATAATCCGGGCAACCGGGCGATCAGCGGCGGAACGATCCGCAACGAGCGCGAGCGTCTCAAGCGTAGCTTCATCAATGGGGAAACGCACACCGGTGAGCAGATCGTCGAAACGGACAAACAGTAGCTGGAAATAGTCGTTAAGGCAGTATTGTGGTATCCCGCCGTGAAGCAAGATCGGCGTCACATATTTCAGTGCTCGCTCAAGCTCAGGGAAAGTAGCAAGACTACGATCGCGGAGGAACTGGAGGAAGAACTCACCCCACTCGGCCTTAACAGAGCGCGGACGGCCAGCAGCAGCGCTCACGAGGTCGTTAATTGCAGGCCAATAGCTCCCCTGGTCATAGTGAAAGACACCGTGGATCACCAGGAAGACGGCCAGACAGCAGGGGTAAGACTTGTAGAGTATCTGCGATGCATCGGACAGACCACAACGCTGTATCAGCTGGGTGACGGCATCGCGGAGGTCTTCAAGCAAATCAGGGGTAAGTGGTAACTCACCAAGCAGAGACACTGCACATATCTGTTCATTAAGCACCCACTCAAGATTTTGGAGGGAAGCGGAAACGCATAGCGGCACCTCAAGATCACGATAAGCAGAGTGTAAGCATTTGACGGCTTCAAGTCAATAGGCTTTTATCGTCATTTTGTTATAGTACAAGGCATTAGTTTCTTGTGGTATTTTTAGCAAGGAGCGGGGATGGTAGATATTCCTCATTAGTCATCCGTTGCATCGAGATTCCTCCGGGTCAGCCTCGTCAGAGGCTTATGCGCTGCGTATGAACAGCCCTTTCGCCTCCAGAGAGAGCGGTGCGGGGCTCAAGACCGATTGTGGCTACGCGCCGCTACAGCGGGCCTGCGCGCAGAGGCACCCTGATGCGGCGTCGCATTTACCCCGCGACGCAGTCAGCGGTGGGTACATTCACGGCGCAGGGCACGCGTGGTAGGATTGCAGGGTTTGTTTGCCGCACGTACCTTCAGTGCAAGGAACCCTGATGCACATTGAACGTGCGACGCCCGAGGATGCCGAGGCCATCCTCCACCTACAATACAGCGCCTATCAGCGCGAGGCGATCCTGTACGATGACTGGTCGATCCCGCCGCTCACCCAGACGTTGGGCCAACTCCTCGCGGAATTCGATGATCACCTTGTCCTGAAATCAACCCACGCAGGCCAACTGATCGGCTCCGTCCGTGCCCACCGTGTGGCGGGAACCGGCCATATCGGGCGTCTGATGGTCGCCCCGGAGCAGCAGGGGCAAGGCATTGGGATGAAGTTAATGGCCGCGATTGAGACCGCCCTTGTGTCCGTTACCCGTTACGAACTGTTCACCGGCGACCGGAGTGCGCGCAACCGGGCGCTGTATCGTCGCCTGGGCTACCAGCCGTTCCAGTCCGTGTGCCTGAACCCGCGCGTCACCCTGGTCTATCTGGAAAAGGTTGTCGCCTGACACCGCCGTCGTATCCGGCATCCCTGCGCCTCGCAGCACGCCGTGCGCGCACCAGCAGTTTGCTCGCCAGCACCAGCCTATCGTGCAACGACGCGATCCCCGATGACGATGCGACGGCGACGGCTGCTGCTGACACGCATGACCTTCGCTGTGTACGGGCGCATCCCTGGCCCATCCCTCGGCGACCGCCCACGCGCCTGCTGCGACCCGGAGTTGACTCGCTGATGAACACGGGTCTGTTGGGCTTGAGCCATGTCGTGGTGTCTTGTTGTCTCTGGCGTTGCGCCTGGAGGCAGATTGGCAATGGCATGGGCCAACCGCGCAGAGCGCCTCGCCGCTGATTCCGTACAGGGGCGTTGGCTGTGTGGCAGGGCGGTACGGGCGCAGTCGGCCACTCAAGGGTATCTAGTTGGCCGTCTGACCGATGGCCCACCGCCACGCAGGGCAGGCAAGTGCAACGGGCAACGCCCCACAACTGGGGACAGGTATCTAGTTGGCCGTCTGACCGACAGCCCCGCCGCTGCGATCACCAGCACGCCAACGATACAACTACTGATCAACGGTCGAGGGGAATACGCACCGGGGCTACCGCTGCGCTCAATGCGTACGGCGTGGCCGAGGGCGGAACCGGCGAACAGCACCCAGATCACGGGGGCAGGACGGTGTGAGGCAGAGCATCGCGTGCGCGTCGCTGAGCGTCCCTGCCTCGCTTGTCGTGGCGACCATGAAGTGTGTGCCGAGATCGCCCAGGGCGCTTCGTCCGACCCAGATGGACACAAGGTTGTGGAGAAAGCGTGATGAGCGATCCCCACTCGCCAAGTCACATCAGGAGCAGTGACCCAAGTCGAACCCCAGCGCCGACAGGTAGCAGGGCACCATGAGTTAAGGTGAGACGCAACTGATTAATGAAAGGCCCTCTCGTGTCCAGTGGCATACATAGACACCGTTCAGTACCATCGACAACAAGAGCCGCTCCTTGTGCTTTTCCCCCGGGCAACTTTTCGCCACCACGGGTGCAAGTGAAAGGCTACGGGCACACAAATAGCCTCAGTCTGACGTGTAGAGTCAATGGCATTCCTTCTGGCGGTGCTTCCACAACGAATTTATTCTCGTGACCGCAGAAAAGCAACCGCCGCAAAGCTATCGGTCAATCAACCCGATAGCTGTCAGGGACGGCACCACTCCTCAGCGCGAGCCACTGACCCGCCAGCACCGTGCTCAGGGCTTGCAACGGTAAGAGGCTGAATGCATTGAGAAAATCTTGTATGTATACATTATAGAAATCGCCGTTTGATTGCCGATACTTCTGCCCTTCTCCTCGTATTCCATTGAAAAAATCCACGCCTCTACGTCTGAGAAATCCCACGCCTCTACGTTGGATAAATCCGCTCCACTGCCCATAAGGTGGGGTGTACGCACCCGCTAACGGTGCGGAAAGCGCGCACTTTTGCCACTATTTGGGATTATCATCTGATAACGGTATAGAAATCCTCCATTTTCCTGCGGTATAGGAAACTCTGTATAAGACAGAGATAGAGCAAATACTGCAAACAGTACTGTGCGGATACAGTGCCACATCACGCCGCGTTGGAGCACCAATGAAGCCCAACGCGCCGCCGCTGATGGGAGAAAGCACCTACCGCAGTGCAGGGCTGTTGCAAAGTCCTGTTGCCGCGCCAGCCCTCACCCCCCAGCCCCCTTTCCCGCAAGCAGGAGAGGGGGAGCCGAACGCATACGGCTGCGGAATCTCCCCTCTCCCGCAAGCGGGAGAGAGAGCAAGGGGGGGGAGGGCCGAAAAGCGACGTTGCAACCGCCCTGCCGTGTCTCGCAGACGGGATTGCGTGCGCTTGACAGATAGCGTATAGTATCAACTGATCAGTCAGTCTATGATTTTGCACGGCCCTAGTGGTCGTCGCGAGTGCGGTGGCTCGCCTCACCTTCGGCACGATTAGGGGTGGACACAGCGTACCCCAACGTGAACGCCGCGTGGTCGCCCTTGTCCGGTCAGCCGTCAGCAGTCAGAACCTACCAGGAATTTGACGCCCTGCAACTACCTTGCCGCCCTCGACCCCACCAGTGCCACTTGTTACTTGTGACGAATTGGAGAACCGTATGCAACCCACGCCGTTCCCTGTCCGACGACGCTCATTCAGCGTTGCGTCCACGCTCATGCTGCTCGCGCTGTGCCTGACGCTGTTCAGCCCTTTTGGTGTGCCACTGACCCGTGCTGCTACGGTCATCTCTCCGACTGATGGAGCAACGACCAGCCTGCGCCCGGTCTTCTTCGGTACGGCCACAGCCAATACGTCAATTCGTGTAGCGAATGTTACTACGGGTAGTGACCTTTGCACTGCCAGTGCAGACGCCACCGGGAATTGGAGTTGTCAGGCGAGTTCGGATCTGACCAGTGGGTCAACCTATAGCATCCAGATCTTTGAAGGAGCCACCCCTTCCGTTTCTTTGTCCATCACCGCAAACTCGGCGATACCGAACGCGCCGGTGATCGACTCCCCGGTGGCTGATCCTACAGACATCGCCTTTACATGGGCGGATGGGGGATCTTCTCCTGCTAGACTTGAAATCTTCGATGTCACAAATATGACTACGGCAGTTTGCTTTGCGGTCTTTGATCCTATGCCTATGAAGTGGACGATGTGCAGTCCATCCCCGGCCTTAGGCGTAGGCAGTTACCTACTCACGGATGTTTACCCTTCAGGGCGGGAAGCCCAGCAGCTTTAGCGCTGGGAGGAACGCCCCATGCTTTAGCCCGCTTTAGCGCATCGTTGCACAGACGCTCGATACGTGGTATACTCACTAAGTGAAACTTACCGCACAACTGAAACTCCTTCCGACGCCTGATCAGGCCGATGCGCTCAGGCGCACACTGGAAGCGGCAAACGCGGCGTGCGACTACATCAGCCGCATCGCCTGGGACACCAAGACCTTTGGCAAGTTCGACTTGCAGAAGATCTGCTATAGCGCCGTGCGCGAGACATTCGGACTGGCCGCGCAGATGACGATCCGTGTGCTGGGAAAGGTGGGAGACGCCTACAAGCTCGATACGAGCGTCTGTCGAACATTCCGACCACGCGGGGCTATCGCCTACGATAACCGTATCCTGTCCTATGCGCTGCCAGATTCCTCGGTCTCGATCTGGACGCTGGATGGGCGACAATCCATTCCCTTCGTGTGCGGAGAGCGGCAGCGGCAATTGCTTGCGAACCAGCATGGAGAAACAGACCTCGCCTATATCCGTGGCGGGTGGTATTTGTTCGCGGTGTGTGAGGTCGAGGAACCGACCCCCACGGACGTTGATGGCGTCCTTGGCATTGACATGGGCGTGACAAACATTGCCGTCGATAACGACGGAGAGATCCATTCGGGCAAGGCGATCAAGAATGTTCGCTATCGACATCGGAGCCTGCGAAAGAAGCTCCAAGGGAGGCGCACCCACGGGGCACGCCGACGCTTGAAGAAGCTGGCGGGGCAGGAGTACCGCTTTGCGACATGGGTAAACCACAACCTCTCGAAACGGATTGTTGCGAAGGCCAAACGCACAAAGCGAGCGATTGCCGTCGAAGATTTGACGCACATTCGCACGCGGGTGAGGGCTACACGGTCGCAGCGCGCAACACTCCATAGCTGGGCATTCGCCCAACTGCGTGCCTTTATTGCCTATAAGGCCGCACTGGCGGGTGTTCCTGTCCATGCCGTTGATCCTCGCAACACTTCTCGTACCTGTCCGAAATGCGGGTGTATCGCCAAGGCGAACCGCAAGACCCAGGCGTCGTTTGTATGCACACACTGCGGACTCGCTGGTCATGCAGATGTGATCGCTGCCGGGAATATTTCCGGCAGGGCACCCGTAAGTGTGCCGCACTACCCGGCTGCCGACTCGTCGGCAGACTAGGGTAAAGCCCAAGAGCTTTAGCCTTGGGTTACTTACTGCCCGTGGAACCAAAGACTTAAACACGTGGTCGGGCTACGGTATCCCTGTTCGCGTGACAATCGCACCGCCCCCGACCATTACCTCGCTCGCACCGACAAGCGGCCCCTTGGAGGGCAACACCACTGTCACCATCATTGGCACCGACTTTACCGGGGCGACGAACGTCAGCTTTGGTGGTACGGCGGGGACGATCCTCACGACCAGCGCTACCCAACTCACCGTGACCACCCCGGCGCACACCGCCGGTACCGTGGATGTGGTGGTCACAACGCCCGGCGGGACGGCGACGAAGACGGGCGGCTTCACCTATCAAGCCGCGCCGACGATTGGTAGCCTTAGCCCCACGAGCGGGCTACTGGCGGGCGGCACTACCGTCACCCTCACTGGTACTGGCTTCACCGGGGCGATCAGCGTTACTTTTGGCGGCGTGGCGGGCAGCGGCCTCAATGTCGCAAGTGACACCCAACTCACGGTGAAGACCCCATTGCACGCCGCTGGCACCGTGGATGTGGTGGTCACAACGCCCGGCGGGACGGCGACGAAGACGGGCGGCTTCACCTACGTGGTGCCTGCGCCAACTATCGGCAGCCTTAGCCCCATGAGCGGGCCAGCGGCGGGCGGCACCACCGTGACGATCATCGGCACGAACTTTACCGATGCGACCAGCGTCAGTTTCGACGGCGTGGCGGGGACGATC
>CAIRDL010000972.1 GCA_903877345.1 uncultured Oscillochloris sp.
TCTGACATAAAAAGGGCCATTTGGAGGGACGATCAACGAGGTGGATGTCACGCAGGAAGAGCAAGAACATGCGGCGGTCGAACTCGTCCACGGGTTTGTGGCGAATGGCGAACTGGTCACCGAGGATGACCTCGTAGGTGCCATCATCCAACACGCGCCCACTGGCGGCGGGTTTGGGCGGGCGGGGCACGGCGCGCCGCCGACCTGACCGTGCAGATGTTGGCGTACGCCGGACGGGGGCGCTTCCTCAGTGAGGCGCTTGACCTGAACACGGTGGTTGAAGAGATGGGCCTCCTGATGCGTGCCACCCTCCCGACGGGGGTCAGCTTTCAGTACCGCTTGACCCCGAACCTGCCGCTGATCGTCGCCGACGGCACCCAGATGCGCCAAGTGCTGCTCAATCTGCTGACCAACGCGGCGGAGGCGACAGCGGCGACGGGCGGCACCGTCACGATTACCACCGGGCAGCACGACTTGACCCTGATCGAGTTGGCCGTGGCGACCTTTAGCGCCGCCCAGCCCGGTCGTTGCACGTACCTGGAGGTGCGTGATACTGGTTGTGGGATGGATGCGGCGACCATAGCGCGGATCTTCGATCCCTTTTTCAGCACCAAGTTCACGGGGCGAGGGCTGGGGCTGGCGGCAGTGCAGGGCATTGTGCGTGCCCATCGCGGGGCGCTCTTCGTGCAAAGCATCCCAGGGGACGGGGCGACGTTTCGGGTCTATTTCCCGTTGGCTCCGGGGGCGCAGTGAGACGGATTGTAGATTGTAGGTGGCGGTGCATATTTCCCGCCGGGTGCCTATAAAAATACACCGAGGTGGTTGCGCTGGCCAGCTTCGCTGACTTTGTGCAACCACCTCGGCCTATACCACTTAGCGCAGGTTTGTCCTACCGTTTGTAGACGATCGGCAGCAGAAGCCGGTAGCGACCGATTTGCGAGGTGTTGTTCCCGATCACGCTATCGAGGGTCTTGGCCGACAAGATGATGCGGGCCGTGTTGGTCCAGTGAGTCCAGTTGGCGAGCGTGCCCGTCGCCGTAAAGACGACGGTTCCACTCACCGGCAGGGTGCCCAGGATCGCGTTCAGGTTGCCCGTCCCGCTGGCGGCGCTGCAAGCTGTGCCGCTACAGCCCCAACTCCAGACTCCGCCGGTGAGGGCGGGCGGGAAGGTATCGCTCAACACAGCACTGGCCACGGCGTTCGGTCCCTTGTTCGTCACCGTGATCGTCAGGGTCAGCTTGCTGAGGTTCGCCATCTGGAAGGCCTGGGTGACCTCAAGATCGGTCTTGAGCGGGTCGTTCGGGTCGAGCGGGTTGGTGCCGTTGGTAATCTCTTGGGCATTGGTCACGCCGTCACCATCGAAATCCTCAGCACCGTCGTTGATGCCGTTGCCGGCCTCGTTCGGGGTGGTTTTGGTGCTGTTGGAGTCGGCCACGGTGGGGTTGGTGCCGAGAATAGACTCCCAGGCATTGGTGACGCCATCGCCGTCATCGTCGGCGGTCGGGCTAATTACCGGGCTAGTCGCGAGCAGCGGATCCGTGCCGTAGCGGATCTCAATGCCGTTGGGGACGCCATCGCCATCGAGATCCTCAGCAGCATCGCTGATACCGTTGTTATTCTCGTCTGTCGCTGGAGTGCGAGCGCTGTTCGAGTCCGGGTCGGCAGGGTCGGTCTGGATGATGGCCTCCCAGGCATTGGTGACGCCATCACCGTCATCGTCAGCGGTTGGGTTGGCCGATGGGTTGTTCATGTCGAGCGGGTCGCTGCCGTAGCGCTCCTCAATGCCAGTGGGCACGCCATCGTTATCGGGGTCGCCGGCGGGGTCAACCAGCACGGTGGCATCGGCGCGCACATGGATGGTCGGGTCGCCGGTCATGCCACCGTACTCGACCACATAGCCCTGGATGCTCGCACTGTTGTTGGCGTAGTCGTTCCACTTCCCGCTCGTCAAGAAATGGCCGTAATTTTCAATGCCGCCGGAGTTGTTGGGCTCGCCCGTATTCCAGTTCATGTAGCGGTTCGCAAAGGCAGTAGGCGTGTTATCACCCGTGGAGAACTGGGTGCCAGTCTCGGGGCCAGTGACCCAGAACCATGCCCCCTCGGTGGCGACGTCGTTAGCACCCATCCAGCCTTGGCCTTGCAGCTTACTAGCGACAAAAGCATTTTCTGCTGCACTGGTTACGGTGGCTAGATAGCCCTGGAGGCCGAAGAAGTTCCGTGCGGCAGCCGCAACCTGCGCCGCCGTCCAAGTGATACCATTACCGCTCACAAACTCGTAGTAATGGTCGTTCGCCGCGTTGGGCAGTGAACTGCCAAGCGAGAATTGGATCGTGCGTGCGAGCGTACTGCTACTGCTGCTGCTAAATGTGACTTGGCGCAGCGCACTCTGGTAGGTGCTCAGGGCAGCGTTGCCACTCAGCGCCAGCACGCCCGTGGTGGGGGTGTAGATCCAGGTCAGGCCATCAACGGTGCCGCTGGTGCCGGTCTTGCCCTGGATGCCCAGGGTGTCGCTGATGGGGACAAAGTTGGCACTGATGAGAACAAGTGCACCGTCGAGCGTACCGTTGCCCGTCACGATGATCGTCGGCTGAATGACCTCCGCACTTCCGTTCGGGGAGTAACTGGGGGTCGTCGTCGTCGTCAGGGTAACGAAGGGAATCACGATCTGAGAGACGACCGAAGAGGTGCTGGTACCAAACACCGCGTCGCCCTCATAGCGTGCGGTGATGCTATGCGTGCCCAACACGAGGGCCGAGGTCGTGAAGGTCACCACACCGGTGGCGGCGTTCAACGTTCCAATACCGATGCTGACCCCGTTAGCCAGGAACGTGACCGTCCCCGAAGGCACGCGAGGGTCGCCTAGGCTGTTGGACACGGTGGCAGTCAAGGTGACCGGCTGCCCCTCCTGAACCTGCTTGGGCGTGGCAGCTAGCACCGTCGCGGTCGGTTGCGCCCCACCGACAGTTAGCCCACGGATTTCATGGGTATTGGTGCTACCCCCCGTGCTGGCCGAAAAGCCCATCTTGAAGGTTGCGGGGATCGTCGCCTGGCCAACGGCAGTTGCCAGATTGCACCCATTAATAATGGTCACAAACCCGCTGCCAAAGTCCATCTCAACCTTGATCACTTGGTCCAGGATTGTGATCCGAACGGTGTTGGCAGTACTGCGCGACCCAGTACCAATGGCCCGTGAAGGCGACAGTTGTTGATAAGTCAGTAAGTTAAAGCCCGTAGCAAGTGTACCTGAACCACGAATGGCAACTGTATCCGAGAGGAGGCCGGGGCAGGATGGGTTGCAGATGCCAACACCGTCAGTCGTAAAGTTGCCCCATTCATCGAAGCCGATCCCCACATAGCCACTCGTCACACCATTGTCCCCTCCGCTCCCGGAGCTATAGCCCAGGCCACCACCACTTCCCCCCACCGTCGGGTTGGGTGTAGCGCCGTCAATGAGATAAAAACTGAAGCCATCAGCACCGGTGCCACCGTAGGTGGCGTACTGGAACGTGATCTGGACACCATCGCTGGACGAAAACGGGATGTTGTTGATCGCCGACCCGGCCTGATTATTGACCGCATCGGTCAGGCGGAGCCAGCCCGACCCGGCGGCATCAATGCCGGTAGCGGCCGTTAACGACGCGCTGTTAAGGAGCGACCAATCAGTGGCGGTGGTGCCGGTGAACGACTCATTGATTGTGACGAGCATCGCACGGGCCGGGGTTGCCAAGGAGTCAAAAAAGGAAGCGAGTGTACAAACAATTAGGGCGGCGGTCAGGAATTGGTTTCGCAGAGTGTAGTTTCGTGCAGACACGAGAACCCCTCCTTAACAAGGGCGTCTAACACCGAGGCTTGAACCAACGGATAGACTCACAACCGGCAACGGAGGTGGGCGCGCGCCAACAGCGTTACATAGGCCACCTCCTATGATTATGACAACAGCCCTTTTCCAGACATAAGTGCCATGGGGTGTAGAACAGCAGGGGATGAAATTGCGCCCACTATACCACGCTTGTGCGTAGGTGCAAGGAGGGGTGAAGTAGCCGCAGGGCTGATGCAAAACCCCTTGGCTGGCGACTGAA
>CAIRDL010000973.1 GCA_903877345.1 uncultured Oscillochloris sp.
CTCGCGCCGCCAGTGGCTCACCACAGTAATGGTGCAGGATTGTACGTACGGGCACCCCTTGTGGGTGCCCATAGCTATCAAGCTAACAAGACACCAGGACGCTCCGGTGGCATCATGTTGGTAGAGAACCACCAGTATGCAGCAACGGGAGCGTCCAGATGGTTACGATAGCACAGGTCTGTTCAGTCATGCAGGATGTTTTGACGACCGTCGCTGAGGCCGCAGCCCGCAAGACGGGGTTCGTTCAGCGTGTGTCGACCCTGACGGGCGCGGGCTTTGTCCAGGCGCTGGTCTTTGGCTTTCTCGCCAACCCGCGCGCCACGCGGGCGGAACTAGCGACCACGGCGGTGGCCGTCGGGTGTCCCGTCTCGGCCCAAGCCATCGATCAGCGCATGACCGATGCCGCCGCCGACGGTCTCGACCAGGTGTTGGCGGCCGCTACCACGACGCTGTTGGGTGCTGACCCCGTCGCCATTCCACTCCTCCAGCGCTTCACGGGAGGCGTTTGGGTGCAAGACACCACCACCGTGGGCTTGCCGCGCACCCTGGCTCACTTCTGGCGTGGGGGAAACAACCAACATACGACCACCAGCGCCGCCCTCAAGCTGGGTGTCCGGCTCGATCTGACTCATGGCACGCTCCAGGGGCCGTTCCCCGACCATGCGATCACCAATGACCGCACGACGGCGGTCGTCGAGCAGCCGCTCCCGCCTGACTCGCTCCGGATTGCCGACCTCGGCTTCTTTCGGCTGGCCGACCTGGCCCAGGACGGCGCGGAGCAGCGCTTCGATCTCAGTCGCCTGGCCATCTTGACCGCGATCTTCCTCCCAGACGGCACCGCCCGCCGTCCATCCATCGCTCACATGGGCCTACATTAGTATGGACGGCGTGCTCGCGCATATCCACGATGCCGGCTGGAAGGAGCTCAAGGCCGGTTGCATCTACACCACACGGACGCGGGTGCCGCGCACGCGCCCCGACACGATTGAGATCCGCGCCGAGAACCAGAGCTACGTCACCGCCCTTACCACAGCTGACCGCTTCGGGTGGCATCTCTGGGCCGAAGCCTGGCGGCGCGGTGTGACCGACACGACGGAGGTCGTCGTCATTGGCGATGGCACCCATTGGATCTGGAATATCGCCAGCGAGCACTTCCCACAGGCAACCCAGATTGTGGACTGGTATCACGCCAGCCAGTATGTCTGGAACGCGGCGACCACGATCTTTGGCGAAGGTAGCGAGCTCCGCACCCCGTGGGCACACAAACACCTTAATGTGTTGTGGGACGGGCGGGTCAGCGCGGTGCTGACCGCACTGGAGTCTTTCCGCACCAAGGGCGAGGGGGTGAAGGACGCGATCAGCTACGACACGACCCATCAGGCGCGGATGGATTACCCGGCCTATCGTGCGCGGGGGCTCCAGATTGGCAGCGGCCCAGTGGAACGTGCCTGCAAACAATTGGTCAGCGCACGGCTGAAGTTGGCGGGCATGATCTGGGATGCCGAGGGGGCCGAAGCGGTCGCCGTCGTGCGGGCGTGGCTCAGGAGTGACCGTTGGAATGAGGCCATGCGGCTTCGTCCCCCACCACAACGGCGGTATCGGCGGCAGGCGGCACCGCCTGCGGCGGCTGCCGCTGCCGCATGACAACTCATGCCTGCACCCCCGTAGCCGTCATCACCTTGACAAAGGCCGCCGCTCTCGCCTATAATGCGGCGTTTGTAGTCTCAGGCTGTTGCCCCGCCACCCGTACACTATGCCAGACTTGAAGTTTAACGTCGCCCAACTCCTCCGCGCTGAGATGGGCACCCGCCGGGATTACACCTTCAGCGAGGCGTCCCTGGCGCTCGATGCGACCCTCAAGCTGCGTGACATCCACGGGAGCGTCGTCTTTACCCGCACCGCCACCGGCGTGTGGGCCAAGGTGAAGGCCCAGGGTATGGTGCAGCTTACGTGCGTCCGTTCGCTGGAGGAGTTTGATTACCCGGTGAGCATTACCTTCGCCGACCAGTTTCATTCGGTGGTTGATGTTTTCAACGGCAATACCCTGCCGCCACCGATTGAGGACGATCCGTTCTTCCTCAATGAACTGCATCTCGCCGATGTCGGGGAAGCCCTGCGCGAGTATACGTTGCTTGAACTGCCCCTCAATCCGGTCAGTCCGGCCTATCAGGGCCAGCCGGTGAGTTATACAGTACAGTCGGATGGTATTGAAGACACTGTGGCTCCCGTTACCCAAGATGAACCGACCATCAGTGCCCTTCAAGCCTGGGCTGAACGCCACAATAAACGTAATAGGAGAATCTGAGCTATGGGTGCCGTCCCAAAACGAAAAATCTCGCGCCACCGCCGTGGCAATCGCCGCCAACATTTGGCCCTCACCGCCCCTGTCCTGGTCAAGTGCCCACGCTGTAGCAAGCCGATGCGCGCCCACTACGCCTGTAAGGCGTGCGGTACCTACAAGGGTCGCCAGGTGCTCAAGATTTCCCAGCCTGAGTAGCGCCTCCGGTGCGCTTGAAGCAGCGAAAGGGGCGTCCGGCCGGAACGAAAGGGGCCGTCGCCCCTTCTGCACGATTAGGAGGCATTTTGTGAGCAGCCCACCCTATGCGGCCATTCGGGGCTGGGGCATGGCGGTTCCCCGGCGGGTCGTTACTAATGCTGAACTTGCCCGACAAATTGACACCTCAGATGAGTGGATCCGTTCACGCACGGGTATTTCCCAGCGCCACGTCGCTGGCCCCGATGAGTTCACGTCTGTTTTGGCGACGGCGGCGGGCCGTGAGGCGCTCGAACGCGCTGGCGTCGCCAAAACAGCGGTTGATACCGTGATTGTCGCTACCTGTACGCCCGACCGCCCCTTCCCCGCTACCGCTTCTACCGTCCAACACAATCTCGGTCTCCCCAATGCCGGGGCTTTCGATTTGGCCGCAGCCTGTAGTGGCTTCGTCTACGGCCTCAGCGTCGGTACCGGCCTCGTCAAAAGTGGCATGAGCCGCACGCTGTTGCTGATCGCCGCCGATGTCTTCACCCACCTGATTGATTGGCAAGACCGCAACACCTGCGTGCTTTTCGGCGATGGTGCCGGGGCCGTCGTCCTCCAAGCGACGACCCAGCCGCAGGGCGTCCTGGCCTCGAATATCGGCTCGTGGGGCGAGGGCGAGACGATGATGGCGGTTGATGTCGGCGGTACCCGCCAACCCGCAACCCCCGCGCTGCTCGAACAACGCCGCCAGTATGTCTATATGCACGGGCGCGAAATCTTTAAGCATGCCGTACGCGGCATGTGTGAATCGGCGGAACGGGCCGTCGCCGACGCCGGCCTGAACCTCGCCGCTATTAAGTTGGTCGTGCCTCACCAGGCCAATCTCCGCATTATTGAGGCCGTGGCGAAACGCCTTGCGCTGCCGATGGAGCGCTTTTTTGTCAATCTTGACCGCTACGGTAATACGTCGGCGGCCTCGGTGCCGATTGCGCTCTACGAGGCCGCGCAACAGGGCCACCTCGTGGCGGGCGATCTCGTGCTGCTCACCGCTTTTGGTGGCGGCCTGACGTGGGGGTCGTGCGTCGTGCGTTGGGGGTCAGCGCTTCCGCAGTAGGAGGGCTGCATGTGCAGCCTTCCCGTTATCCATCGCACTACTTGAAAGTTTTATGAGAACAGCTTGGGTTTTTCCGGGTCAGGGCTCGCAGTCGGTTGGTATGGGCCGCGACTTGTACGCGCGTTCGGCAGCGGCACGGGCAGTGTTCGATGAGGCAGACGCCGTACTTGGCTTGCCCATTACACGCCTTTGCTTTGAGGGACCAGAGGGCGCTTTGACCGCCACCGAGAATGCTCAGCCTGCGTTGCTGACCATGTCGTTGGCGCTCCTGCGCGCTCTTGAAGAGGCCCGTGGTGAGCCACTGCCCGCCCCTTTCGCCGTGGCCGGTCACAGTCTCGGTGAGTTTTCGGCCCTCGTCGTCGGGGGGGCGCTCGATTTTGCGACCGCCCTGCATTTGGTGCGCCGTCGCGGCGAGTTGATGGCCGAGGCCCAAGAGGGCAGTATGGCCGCCGTGATCGGCCTGAGCGACGACGAACTCGATCAGGTTTGTCGTGAGATCAGCGCGTCCCTTGCAGATCACGCCGAGACGGTCAGCACCGTGGTCGTGGCTAATTACAACGCGCCCGACCAAATGGTGATTAGCGGCAGCAAACTGGCGGTCGAGCACGCCGGCCTGTTGGCGAAAGTCCGTGGGGCCAAACGGGTCATTCCGCTCAAGGTCAGCGCCGCCTTCCATTCACCCCTGATGATCCACGCCGCCGAGGGTATGGCCCGCACCCTTGAAACCGTCGCCGTCAAGGCACTCCATATCCCGCTCATCGCCAATGTCACCGCCGAACCACTGGTGACGCCCGATGATGTGCGGCGCGAAGCGGTTGCCCAAGTGGTCGCCCCCGTCCGTTGGATCGCTTCGGTACAGCGTATGGCGCACGATGGCGTGACCGCGTTCCTTGAATTTGGCCCCGGCAAGGTGCTGACGGGCCTCATTAAGCGCATTGCGCCCCACGCCCGCCTGGTGAATGTCAGCAGTGCGGAAGATGTGCAGGCTTTCACAGAGAACAGCTAAATGGTGCTCTCCAACCAAGTGGCAGTGGTCACCGGCGGGTCACGCGGGATTGGACGGGCGGCGGCGTTGGCGTTGGCTACTGCAGGCGCTCGGGTGTTGGTCAATTACCAGCACCGCGCCGCCGCCGCCGAGGAAGTTGCGGCCCTGATTACGGCGGCTGGCGGTGAGGCGTTCACCTTCGCCGCCAACGTCAGTGACGAGGCGGAGGCTCAGGCGGTGATTGATGCCGCTCTCGAGCGCTGGGGCCGCCTCGATATTCTGGTGAATAATGCCGGGGTGACGGACGATGCGCCCCTCGCTCGCCTGCGCCCTGAGCAATGGCACCGCGTCATCGAGATTGACTTGACCTCGATTTTCCTCTGCTGTCGGGCCGCCCTGCCCGCGATGCGTCGTCAACAGTATGGGCGCATCATCAACATCGGTTCGCTGGCCGGCCTGGCGGGTAATGTCGGCCAAACTAACTATGCGGCAGCCAAGGCCGGTCTGATCGGCTTCACCCGGGCGCTCGCCCGCGAAACCGCCTCGGCAGGCATCACGGCCAATGTCGTCGCCCCCGGCTATGTCGAAACCGAGATGGTCGGCACGATCCCGCCCGCCCTGCGTGAGTGGGCGCTGGGCATCATTGCAATGGGCCGCTTCGGTCGCCCTGAAGAAATCGGGGCCACCGTCGCGTTCCTGGCTTCGCCGCAGGCTTCGTACATCACCGGGCATGTGCTAACGGTGGACGGTGGATGGGTCATGCCGTAGGTGCGGAGCCGCTTCCACCTTTATAGTCTTGGGGAAACGTGATGGATTTTAGCGGCCAAGTGGCGGTAGTGACGGGCGGATCGCGGGGCATTGGGCGAGCCGTGGTGCAGGGCCTCACGCAACGTGGAGCACGGGTGCTCTTCTGCTACCGCGAGCGTACCGAGGCTGCCGACGAAACGCTGGCCTTGGCGGGCGCAACTGGAGCCGAGGTGGTGGCGCTCCGGGTTGATGTGGCCGACCCGGCAGCGGGAACAACTCTGGTGGGCGCTGCGCTGGCGCGTTGGGGTCGCCTCGATGTGTTGGTGAATTGTGCTGGCACGGCTTCGTTCGGCCCCATCGAGACGACCAGCCTCGAGCGCTGGCGGGCCACTTTGGCGACCAATCTGACCGGGGTCTACCATTTGTGTCGCGCCGCCCTGCGCCCCATGATGAAGCGCCGCTACGGGCGCATCGTAAACCTCGCGTCCCTGCACGCGACGGGCGGCTTCCCCGGCCAAGCTGACTATTCGGCGGCTACCGGGGGCGTCCTGGGGATGACTCGCTCGCTCGCCCGTGAAATGGCCCCGTGGACGATTACGGTCAACGCGGTCTCCCCAGGCTTTATCGCCACCGAACTGCTTGACGTAACGCCGCCCGAGGTCCGCAGTTGGGGCGAACGAACCATCGCCTTGCGCCGCTCCGGCACCCCCGCAGAGGCCGCCGCGCCGATCCTTTTCCTGGCTTCGCCGTTAGCCTCATACATCACCGGGCACACCTTGGCGGTGGATGGCGGGTGGGCAATGGTGTAGCCCGTGCTGACGGTCAATTCGCGGGCATGGCAAAGGCCGGAGGAAAAACCCTCCGGCCTTGCGCTGAACCACGTATCGTAAATTCCAACCGACAGCTTCCGACAGGCTCCGACGTGCGTACAGGCTCCGAAAGGCCCTGACGGGCAGTGAGCCGTCAATCCCCGACGTACGTAGAGTTCCAAAAAATCCCAACGTGCGTACAGTTCCTTCTGGTTGCCGACGTGCGTACAGGCTCCTAGTAACTGCGACTGAGTGCGTGTCACGCTCCTTTTGGACTTAACGCCCCAAGGGTTCGACCAGACCAGCACAACCTAAAGTCCAGCTTACATTTCTCGCAGCAGACCCTCGGCTGCTCCGTCTCCAACGGTGCATGTGTGGCCCCGTCCAGACTAGCTTTTGCCTTCGGGTGTGGCTCTTGCGGTGCGCGGGTTTGCAACTTGTGCCTCGCGCGATGAGCTTTGCCGTGAGAGACGGTCACGCAACTCGCAGAGCATCCAACCGCTCCTTCAGCGGTTCGGCGCTTGTTTGTCAGGCTCCCTGGGGCGCTACGTTCGAGCTACCCTCCATTTATCCTGACGTACGCGTTGCCCCCAATTATCATTTCCCTTTACAGTGGGGGGATGGCGCTTGTCTTACGACCGTGCATCTTTGGCTGTTCAAGTACCCTGGTGCCTCGCCGTTCCCTTGAGGCTTCGAGGCCATCATAGCATTGTTATGCCCTAAACGCAAGCTTTTAATCGTGGCTTAACGATAATGGAGCTACGCGGGCGGCGCAATGGCGTTACTACACGGGCGTATAGCGCAAAATAAACCGGCTCGGTTGGGGCAAAGTGTAAAGAGTTTCCGGGCGAGCAGCGGTGGATTAAGTTTAGATGCTAAGGCATGTTTCAAACCAGCTTGACAGTTCAGCGATCTCACGCAAAGCCGCAAAGCCGCAAAGCCGCAAGAAGCATGTGGTTGTAGGTTTCAACTGTCAAGCTGAAATGGCCGATTCTGAAACATGCCTAAGACAAGGTTCGCAGCTACTTTACAGTTTCAGCCCACGCAGGGCGTTCAGAGGCGCTCAACCTGGCACCTGAAACCTGGCACCTGAAACCTTGTCTAACGATGCTTCTGCCCAGGGATCTGTGCCCCGAAGATGCTGGGCGGCAGCTTGAAGCCATGGGCTTCGAGGCGCGGCGTAAAGCGGGGGCGCACCCCGGTGGGCCTCATTTCAGTCTGGATCTTGCCTTCGGGGGATTTACCCAGGATTTCAAGCTTGAAAATATCCTGAAGCACGACCGTCTCGCCTTCCATGCCCTGGACTTCGGTAATGTACGTGACTTTGCGTTGGCCGTCATCAAGGCGGGACTGTTGCACGATGATGTCAATCGCTGCAGCAATCTGATCGCGGATGACCTTGAGAGGCAGATCCATTCCGGCCATCATAGACATTGTTTCCATACGGGCGAGGGCATCACGGGGCGTGTTGGCGTGGAGCGTGGTGAGCGACCCGTCGTGCCCGGTATTCATAGCCTGGAGCATATCAAGGGTCTCGCCGCCACGACACTCGCCGATGACTACGCGCTCGGGGCGCATACGAAGCGAGTTAATCACCAGATCGCGGATCTGCACGCGCCCGCTGCCATCAACTTCGGCGGGTTTCGCCTCCAAGCGCAC
>CAIRDL010000974.1 GCA_903877345.1 uncultured Oscillochloris sp.
AGCGCGACTTCAAGGGCCGTTTCGAGGTCGGCGGGCGGGCGGATGATGGACTGCACGAGGGCAAACCCCTGACGACCGGCCCGCTCCGCCCATTGCATCGCCGCCCTAACCCCGGCGAAGGTGCCGGCATACGAGCGCGCCAGACGACTGAGTGAGTCGAGGCGCGCTTCTGCATCGGCGAAAACGCGGCGGGCGGTGGTGCGTTCCTCATCGGCGTGCGTGCGGGCCGCGTGGAGCGTGGCCTGCTCGTGGCGGGTGGCTTGCTCGGCGGCACTCGCCGCGCCTCGTGCCTCTTCGGATGCCGCAAGCTGAAGATGCGCGGCCTCGACGTGGGCGTGGGCGGCGCTCATCCGCTGTTCGGCCTGCGCCACAGCTTCCGCAAGCTCAGCGGCCTCGCGGGCGAGCCGCGCAGCTTGGGTTGCTTGTTGCTCAAGGCGGGTACGCTGCTCGGCAACGGCCCCAACCGCGTGCAAAGCGGCGTCTTGGGCCTGGTGAAGCGTTGCGGCCAAAGCGTGTTGGGCGGCTTCCAAGTCCGCCAGCGCAACCTCGGCGGCGTGCAGACCCGTCTGGTGCGTGGCGAGGGCGGCTTCAGCGTGCGCTAAAGCGGCGGCAGCCTCGGCGTGTTGCGTTTCAGCCTGGTCGCGGCGTAGGGCCAAGGCGTGGCCCTGGCGGTCGAGATCCGTGGCGCGGCGGGTCAGGGCGACCATCCGCTCAGCACTGACGGCCAAAGCGCGTTGCGCCTCCTCGGCGCGCTGGTGCAGTTCGCTGCTCTGCTGGTGGAGCCGCCCCAACTCGTCGCGGTGCGCGCGCAAGGCGGCGCGCAGCGTCTGGAGTTCGGTGCTTACCTCGGTCTGGACGGTGCGAGCGTCGGCTAAGGCCGCTTCGAGGCGCGCAAGCTCAGCGTGGGTGTGGGCGGTGCGGTCGCGAGCGGCGTGCCAGAGTTGGGCGTAATGACGGGCCTGAAGCGTGTGCAGTTCGGCGGACAACTCGCGGTGCTGCCGCGCCTGGGTCGCCTGGCGCTTGAGGGCGCGCAAGCGTGGCTCAAGCTCGGCGAGCACATCGGTCAGCCGGTTCAAATTGCCTTCAGTCTCACGTAGGCGGCGGAGCGCCTCGGCCTTTCGCAGTTCAAAACCACCAAGCTCAGCGGCATCTTCAAAGAGGCGGCGGCGCTCCTCGGGGCGCAGCGTCAGGGCGGCGTCCACCAGCCCTTGGTTGATAATCGTGTAAGAGCCGCCAAGGGGTGCGGTGGCCTCAAGCACATCGCGCAGCCGCACGCGGGTATGGTTGATAAAGTACTCACTATCCCCAGCGCGTGTGGCGCGGCGAGTAATCGTCACCTCATCAGCCGCGAGGGGCAGCAGGCGGTCGCTATTGTCGAGGGTGAGATGAACCTCGGCCAGCGTCGCGGGGGCGCGGCGACCGCCGCCGGCGTAAATCAGCTCTTCCGAACGTTTACAGCGGAGTGTCGCGAGGCTCTGTTCGCCCAACACCCAACGCACCGCATCAGCGAGATTAGACTTCCCGCTGCCATTTGGCCCCACAACAGCGGTAATGCCGGGGCGAAACGTAAGCACCGTGCGGCTCGCGAAGGTCTTAAAGCCCTGCATTTCGAGACGTTTAAGATACATTAAAAATACCGAGTGAATTAGGATTGATGATCACACATCAGTCACTATTGTAGCGGCGGATGGTCGTGAGGGAGTTGTGCCACAGCCAGAAGTTGTATCCGATCCTCCAAGCCTAGCACGGTGAGTCGGAAATGGCAAAACCCAACCGTCGAGTCATAGACTATTATGGTGGTTGCCTTCTTGCCCTAACCAGGGAGCGCGGGCGTCCCACCCGCATACAGGCAAGCTGCCTGGACTACCTTCGCGGGCCAAGCACGTGCAATCTTGTCTAAAGGCAACCCTCCATGATGATCAACCTAAACCAGATCCATCTGTCCTACGAGGAAGTCGGCACTGGGCCAACGGTGCTGCTTCTGCACGCCTTTCCCCTGAGCGGAGCGATGTGGCACCGTCAAGTCGCGGCGCTGCGCGACCACTACCGGGTGATCGTCCCCGACCTGCGCGGCTTCGGTAAAAGTGACGCCCCTTCAGGCCCCTCCTTGTTGGAGCAACAGGCCGACGATATGGCTGCCCTGCTCACCCATGTAGGCGTGGAACAAGCGGCGGTGGTCGGCCTTTCGATGGGCGGCTACATCGCCTTCACGTTTTGGCGGCGTCATCGTGACAAGGTGGTGGCCCTCGTGTTGGCCGACACCCGCGCCGGTGCCGATAGCGCGGAAGGGCGGGTGGGGCGCGAGACCAACGCCCGTCTCGCCGAAACCGAGGGTGCGGCAGCCATCGCCGCCAAAATGATTCCTGGCCTAGTTGCGCCAACTGCCAGCCAAGCGGTGCGCGAGGAATTGCGCGTCCTCATCACGGCGAATCGCCCGGAAGGTATTGCCGGGGCGCTGCGGGGCATGGCCGTTCGCCCCGACGCAACGCCAGATCTTGCCGGGATCACTGTCCCAACCTTGGTGATCGTCGGCACTGAGGATGGCCTAACGCCGCCCGCCGAGGCCGCGCAGATCCAACAGGGGATCGCGGGCAGTTCTGTGGCGCTGGTGCCGGGGGCGG
>CAIRDL010000975.1 GCA_903877345.1 uncultured Oscillochloris sp.
CAACCCCGCCAGCGCTAGTCCGACATTTGACCAAAAAGCACCGCCGGAACGCGGCGCGGTTTGGCCTTCAACCGTCGGCAATGGTGCAGGCAGGCAGCGCCACACCAGCCCGACCGCCGTTAGCACGAGCAGATGGTCGAGGGTTGCCGGGAAAGCCCAACGGCTCATGCTGAGCGACCACGAGGCCCAACTGATCAAGGCGGCGGCGCTCAGGGCCGCTCGTCGCCCGACCAGCGGTACCGCCGCCCAAGCGAGCGCCAGCGGCGTCAGCGCTCCCGCTAATGCACTCACGAGGCGCACGCTCCACGCATGGGGGCCGAGCAGGCCAAGCACGGGGGCCATCAGGTAGAAGAGCAGCGCCGGGAGGTCGGCACCTTCCACCACATAAATGGGCCGGTAGCTTGGGTCGCTCCAGATGCGTAACGCCTGAAGCCCGTGCCGCGACTCGTCACGCCAAAGACCCGCAGGTTGGCCGTCAAGATTGTAAAGGCGCAGGAACAGAGCGAGGGCCAGCAGGCCCAGCAGTACCAGCCAGACCTTGCTAGTGCCGCGCCCGATTTCAGCCCGCGCTGTGTGCTGCGTGGCAGGCACCAGCGTAAGCCCCACCCAAACCCCAAGTGCCAGCGTCAGCATGCCCACAGCGGGCGGCAGCCCCACGCGCATGCCCACCAGTGCAGCGAGGGCAACTGCGAGGCCAAGCCACCCCACACTGGGGCGCGCTGTGGCCCACATGCGGGCGGCGGCGAGTCTTCGTTTGAACCAAGGCCAAAACGCCAGCAGCAGCAAAGGGAGCGCAGGCCACCACGGCCAACCCAAACTTGGCAGCCAGTAGCCCGCCAGCGTGGGCCAAGCAGCAGCCCAGCCCGCCACGCCGCCCAGCACCGCGCCACCACCCACGGCAGCCACGGGCGCCGCCCCCAGACGGCTCAGCAGCAGCCACCCCAGCAGTGGCAGCGCCAACAGGTAGAGCGTCCGCACCGGCTGAAGGCCCGCCGCGCCAACGGGCGCGATCTGCACGGCACTCAGCACGACGCCAAGTTCACGCGGGTCGCCGGTGGGCGTGTAAGCCGGCGTCTCCAGCAGCAGGGCCGTTTCACCCGCCGGGCTAGTCGGCGCTAGGAGGTGGTAGCGCCGCCAGTCGCTCGTGACCACGAAGCCACCGAGCGCAACTCCGGCGCTGCGGGCCTGCACCAGCACTGGCGGGCTGCCGTTTGGCCGGGGGGCCGCTAGGCGCAGCGCCACGCGGGCGGGACGCCCTTCATACCCGTAGAGAAACACCCCGGCCAGTGGTTCCGACCAGCGGTAGGTGGCGGTTGCATTGCGCTCGACGCCATAGAAGCGCACCAGCGTCCGGCCCGCCGTCGGATCAGCCGCCGTGACGACGACGCCAGGGCGGGCCACCGCCGCACCCACCAGCAGCAGGGCCAACGTCAACAGCAAGAGCAAGCCGGGGGGAATGAAACGCCGGGGGTGCTCCGGTTGGGTCGCCCCTAGGGAGGCGTTCATAGATAGCTTGCCTTTAGGCATTGGGACGAGGTTTCAGGTGCCAGATTCTAGGTTTATCGTGCGGTAGTGCAGGCTTCTAGTAGTCCGTCCGAGCAAATTTGATGGGTAGAGGCGGCTCGCGAGCCGCCTCTACGGCCTTCGGACAACCCATCAGAATAACTCGGATGATGTACTAGCCTGCCGACGCGCATCTGGCAGGCTGGAAGCCCACGCTACGACCGTAGCCGTGTGTGACCTGCAACCTGAAACCTGACCCCTGCAACCTAGCCGCTAAAGTTCTTTCCGCAGCAACTCGCTGGGGGTGCTAATCCAGTCGGCCCACGGGGGTGTGCGCTCAACCACGCGGTAGCCGAGTTTGTGGTAGAACTGGCGTGCGCGAGCGTTGCCGACCATCACGCGGAGCATCATGACGCGGGCACCTGCCGCCTGGGCTTGCTCCTCAAGCTGAAGCATCAGCGCGGTGCCGATGCCACGCCCACGCTCAGTTTCGGCGACGACGACGCTGTAGCAGAAACACTCCTCACGGCGCAGGGGCGTTTCGGCGATGAACGCACCCCGCAACGTCGTCCCAAACAGGCGCAACGTAGCGCCAAAACCGAGGGCGCGGAAGGCGACGGAGAAGAAGCGCGGCGGCAGCGTGGCAAAGAGGGGATCGTCCCAAAGGCGAAAACTGGCGCTGCCGAGCGGCGTGTCGTTCGCATCAACCGCGAGGAAGCGCCCCGTAAGGCCAATGTGCAACTCGTGCGCGATCAGGTATTGGAATAACGCAACATGCCCGACACGCGGCCCGCCCAGCCCGTCGGGCACCTCGCTACCGTAGAGTTGCACGATGAGTTCAGCCAGAGCCGGAGCGTCGGAGATTGTGGCGGGCCGGAGCATAACCGTCGCGGTCGCCATGGGCAAAAGGAAGAGTCAAGGCGGCGGAACGGTGTCGCCCCGCCGCTTGGCCTCTGGCTAGTGGCTGCTGTAGGTTGCGAGGATACCGCCAGTCTCAATGGTGCTGCCGACTTGGGCGCGTACTTCGCCAAGGGTACCGGCGTGCGGGGCGGTGATCTCGTTCTCCATCTTCATCGCTTCGATGATAAAAAGTACTTGCCCCGCCTCCACCTGTTGTCCCGACTGTGCGCGCACGGCGGCGATGCGGCCCTGAATGGGGCTGATCACGCCATCAACTTTGGGGCCGAGGGCGGTGCGCTTGGCATTCACCGGACGCTTGCTGTTGCCAGCTTTGGCGGGAACAGCACCCACCGCGACGGCGGGAGCAGCCCCGAAGACTTTGACCCCAAAGCGGCGACTGTTGACCTCGACGGTGAACAGCCGTGGCTCGCTGGCCTCAACCGTTTCGGCGGGTGCGGGCGCAGGCGGCGCAAAGGGGCGCGTCTGCTCGACCAACTCGGGGTGCTGACCGATGAAGTTGACGCTCACCGCTTTCCCGGCAGCGAAGATGGGATGGGCGAGGGCCGCCCGGTGGAACGGGATCGTCGTGATGACGCCGCCAATGGTGTAATCAGCCAAAGC
>CAIRDL010000976.1 GCA_903877345.1 uncultured Oscillochloris sp.
CACCTGGCACCTGGCACCTGGCACCTGGCACCTGGCACCTGGCACCTGGCACCTGGCACCTGGCACCTGGCACCTGGCACCTGAAGGGGGGCTTTATCGTTCCGCGACACCTACGGTGCGGTGGTTGCCATCGCCGTGTCGAGTACGCGCTGAAAGCTGTCCATATCGCTCTTCAGGTCGTTGAGGCGCTGCGCGACCTGATTGGTCGCCGAGTCCGCGCTCACGGCATCGGCAGTTCGTAGGCGCACCGTCTCGGCTAACACATTCTCCAGATTGGCCCGAATATTCTGGAGTTGGGCCTGGATGCGCTCAATGTAGGTCGTCAGATCCGCCGCATTACGCTGCTTCTCGCTCAGCGCCGTCCGCGTCTCCTGAAGCTGTTGGCGGGTGTAGGCGTCAAGTGTCGCGGCGATCTGCCGGTCGGTGCTGTTGATGCGCTGTTGCAGATCGGCGAGATTCACCCGCGCCAAGTAGCCCTCGATAATCTGCCCCTTCTCGCTGAGTTGGTAGGCTTGGTCAACCAACTCGCGGGCTTGGTCAGTGATTCGCGTCAGCAACCGCCCGACGGGGCCTTCCGTTTGGGCCACACTGCGCTGGATTTCCTCTTGGGTGCGCTCAATCAAGTCAATCGTGGTGCGAAACGTCGCGCTACTAAGCCGTGGGCGTATCGGGCGCTGACTTACCGCCGCTGAGGCCGGATCGCGCCCCCGCAGGAAGACCATCAGCCCATAGGCCACGAGGCCCACCGGCAGCAGCCACCAGTACACCGTCAGTCCGTCCATCACGGCCAGAAGCAACACGATCAGGGCGAGGGGCTGCCGAGCGGCGAAGAGGTACGGGTTGCCCATAACAAAATTGTCTCCCTTGACACGTTCCGGCCAAGCTCAGGGTTACTTCAGCGTCAGCGGTGCGATGCGGCGCTCCCACAGCTCAATCAGCTCGCGGGTCACTTCACTGGACGGCGTCTCGACTTGTTGGGCAATATCTACCTGAAGGCCATAGGCGGCGAGTTTGGTGAAGGGGTTGGTGCTGCTACCACTGGTAAGCGTGACTTGCGGATTGGCAGGGCGGAAGCCGTACTGGAGAGCGAGGGTCTGGAGCGGTTCGGAGAGCAGAAAGTCGCGGAACTGCTCGGCGGCGGCGCGTTCGTCTGCCGTGGTTAGCGGAGTGTCGAGAATCGCGTACGGGTGATCACTGAGCATCGTGGCAGGCGGGTAGTAGATATGAATGGGCTGGTTCCATTGCCGTTGCGCGTTCTCGACACCTTCAATCGCGAGGTTTTCGTAGACCATCACCACATCGAAGCGGCTTGGTCCGAAGCGCACCATATTCGTCATCAGCGTGCCGGTACTTTCACCAAAATCGAGCGTCGCACGCTCAATGCTTTCAAGCCAAGTCTGGAAAGCCGGGGCTTCGATGTCGTCTGAGCGCAGGTTGGCGGTTTTTTGGTAATAGGCATAGGCGAGCAGGGCGAGGGTTTGGGTGCCACTATTGGAAGTTAGCGGCGAAGTATGGCCGAACTTCACGAAGCCCCAGCCTTCCGCCTTGGTGTGCTGCGGCGAACCGGGCGCAAAGCCGCGTTGGGTGGCAATTTCGGCCCACCCGCCTTTGGCGCTAATCGCCTCGCCCAAGTTTTGC
>CAIRDL010000977.1 GCA_903877345.1 uncultured Oscillochloris sp.
GTCCGTTGGCTGAGCTTGTCGAAGCCAACGGACGTGATAAAAAATGCAAAGAAACTTAGTTTACGAACTACTTAGCTTCCCGGCGCGTGACCCACTGTAGGCGGCGGTCAGGCGTCAGCCTTCACCACCGGCGGCGGCGCACCAAGAACCAAGCGAGGCTGAGGCCAAGCAGCGCCAAGCCGCTGGTGAGGAGCAGTACGGGGGAAAAAGCCGGTGCCGGACGCGGCGTGGCCTGGGTACCCGCCGGACTCGCTTCGGGAGCATGGAGTGCCGCGTCAGCCTGCCCATCAGTCGCCGCCACCTCTGCGGCGGCCGCGCCATTTGCGGTGTCAGCGCCGCCCGCTGCACTGACGCCTCCGGCGGCGGGGCTCGTTGGTGCTGGGGCGCTCGCGGCTATTGCGGTAGCTTCAGTTTGACGAGCGACCGGCGAGGCTGCGACGGCGGGTGCAGTGGGCGCACTCAGCGGTTGGGCCGCCGCCCCCATCATTGGAGCCGCCTCCCGCGTCGGAGCTACCATCGCCAACGGCGCGGTGGGGGCTGCCCGCGCTGTCAAGGGGACTGGCGCACTGGCGGGTAGCGCGCCCACCGTCAAGAGTTGCACGGTGGCGAAGAGCACCAAGGCCAAGCCAGCGAAACCGCTGCCCAGTTGCAACACCCACGTCAGCGCCAAGGGCCGTCGCCGCACCGTCGCGGGGTCCAGGGTGAACGAACGCGGCGGACGAACCGGCTCCAGGGTACGCAGCGCCGTCACCGTGCTACGGAGATCCTCAAGGGCAGTCCGTAGCAGCGGCTCGACCTCGAGCCGACGGGTAAACGCGACTTGCTCGACCGCACTGAGTTTCTGGTCAAGATAGGCCGAGAGCAGTTCGTCATCGCGTTCAGGCAGGCTATTGCGTTGTGGTTGCGAGCTATTCATCGAGTTGTTACGCGCTTAGACAAGGTTTCAGGGGCCGGGTTTCAGGTTTCAGGTCGAGTGCATCAGAACGCCTTGCGTGTGCTCAAACTGTAAAGTAGCCGCGAACCTTGTCTTACCATTGAAATGTGCGACCGGACCACACGTTCATTGCGGCTTCGCGAGAGATTGCTGTCTTACCAGGCATCTATCAGCTATTCGTCACCATGACGAAATTGTGACGGTAGCAGTTCCCCGGCGCGCAACATCGTCCGCAGCCGGGCTCTGGCCCGACTGAGGCGCGACTTCACCGTACCGAGGTTGGTGTGCGTAACCTCGGCGATCTCCTCGTAGGCCAGCCCCTGGATGTCGCTCAGGATCACGACGAGGCGCTGCTCGGCGGGCAATTGCGCGATACAGTGCTGAATCGCCGCCGCCAACTCACGCCGCAAGACCATCTCGTCAGGGCTTTCGCCTAAGTCGGGCAGGTCGAAGGCAGCGGCATCGTCGTCGGGGTCGCCCACATTGCTGAGCGAGACGCTTGGGCGGCGCTTGCGTGCGCGCATGACATCGTAACAAGCGTTGGTGGCGATACGGAAGAGCCAGGAACGAAAAAGCCCACCACGGAACCGGTTCAGGTTGCGGTAGGCGGCAATGAACGTCTCTTGGGCCGCATCGGCGGCAGCATCGGCGTCACCGAGCATCCGGTAGCAGAGGTTGTAGATGCGCCCCTCGTAGTGTTGCACCAGTTGGTTGAACGCCTCGACTTCGCCCCGCTGGCCTGCTTCGACGAGACGCTGTTCTTCGTTGACCATAGCGCGCCGCCGCTCCCCTTGGCCCTGTTCGCGGCCTCCATTATAACAGAGCCTTCTCGGCTTTTTCCGCTGTGCAGTTTGTAGGCAAGACTTTAGCCGCGTTAGAAAGCCGAACACGGGGCTAAAGCCTCTACTACGAACGGTCAAGCTAAAATTGCCAGTTCAGAACCGTGCTCCAGGCGCAACGCTCACAACGGTTTGTGCGCTGGCACCCCAACTGGACGCGGGTAGCGCCGGTCGGTCGGCGCGATTTTGCGGATCACCACGAGAAACCGGGGCGCAACCTCTGGTAGGGTGATGGTCGCAACGGTTTCGAGCGCACCGCCGAGCAGCTTTAGCGCCCGTGTGGCGGCGGCAACCTCCGCGTGGGCGGCGACGCCTTTGGGGGCGAGCAAGCATCCGCCGAGGCGCAATAGCGGCAGCCCATACTCGACCAGCACCCGCAGATCGGCCACAGCGCGGGCCGTCACCACTGCGTACTGCTCGCGCTCGCTGGGGTCGTGGCCTAACACTTCCGCACGATCAGTGCGTACCCGCACGCCCGTCAGGCCAAGTTGCGTGGTCAGGTGGGTTAAAAACGCTGTCTTTTTGCCCACCGAATCAACCAGCGTTAGCGCGAGGGATGGGTACAACAGTTTGAGTGGCAACCCAGGGAAGCCTGCGCCGCTTCCAAGATCGAGCAACGTGTCGGGTACTGCGCCCCAATAGCGTGCCAAGGCCAGCGAGTCGAGGAAATGGCGCACCGTAACCCCCTCGCGGTCGGTGATGGCGGTGAGGTTGGTGTGGGCGTTCCAGGCGGCCAACTCGTCGGCGTAGCGCTGAAATTGCGCCAATTGCGCCGCGTTAAGCGGCAGCCCCCACGCTGCGGCGGTGGTTGCCAACAGCGCCTCGGCGGGGTCACACATGGTTTTGGTAAAGGCCGTGTTCGGCGATATAGAGGCGCACCGCTTCGGGCAGTTGGTAGCGCACCGGCGCGCCTGTGGCGAGGCGACGGCGCAAAGCGCTACTGGAAATGGCAAGGTGCGGGCCTTCGAGGAGCAGACAACGTCCGGCAAGGGTCGGCAGCGCCACCGTCAGCGCGGGCAGGTCAACCTTGACGCCGGGGCGTCCGACGATAGCGAGATAAGCGAGGCGGCCAAGCTCGGCAGCGCGATGCCAACGGGGCAAGTCGCGGGCGGCATCAGCCCCGATAATGAACCACAATTCGACAGCAGGGTCATGACGGTGGCGGTAGGCCCGTAGGGTGTTAATGGTGTAGGAAGGTGGCGGGAGGCGCAACTCGAGGTCGTCGGGGATGAACGCCGGCTGATCGGCGCAGGCGAGGCGCACCATCACGAGGCGGTGGTCAGCACTACTCTGGGCTTGGCCCTTGAGGGGTTGTTGCGCGGCGGGCACGAACGCCACCTGGGCAAGATTGAGTGTGGCGCGAACCTCCTCGGCAATCGCGAGGTGGCCGTAGTGGATCGGGTCGAAACTGCCCCCGTAAATGCCTAAGCGCACGGGATGGGCCACACGTCGCTCCGTTGGATTTTAGATTGTAGATTGGGGAAGCAGAAAATTTAAAATATCCCGTCACCGTTTGACCGGTGACGCGTGATCTGTGCCATGACCGATCACGGATCACGCATCACGGATCACGCATCACGGGTCACGACGGAACCGCTACGCAGCGAGCCGAGCCAACTCAAAGGCATCCTGGAAGAGGTGCCAGACCATCCACCCGAGGGCGTGCTGATCTTCAGGGTCAAGGTCATCCACATACGGGGCGATCAGGTCGGCCACATCGCTACGGGGCAAGAGGAAGACACGAGAACCGAGGGTCTGATGAATTTGCAGCGCCAACGTATCAGCCAATTCGAGCATGTCGCGCTCGGGCAGACGGTGGTCGGTGCTGAAGCGGTAGCCTTGCATAGAACTGATCCAGATTCAAGCGGCTGACAGCATCAATCTAAAATCTATAATCCTATTGCCCGTAATACTCTTCAGGGTAAGACTGTTGGGCCGGTAGGCGCTCCGTTTGCCGCGTGCGCCCGGGTAACAGCGCGTTGTCAGTCAGGCTATCACTAATATAGTCGAGATAGCCCCGGATGTCATCGTTATCGTCGAGGCTGCCGAACGGGACGGTCGCCCCACTGACGGTCTTCACACTTTCACCCACATCGCGGAGCGTCTGATCAATCCCTTTGACCAAGCCGCGCATCACGCTGGCAAGCTCTTCTTTTTCCTGCACGGTGAGGTTTGCGAACCCGATCAGGGCTTTCTCTTGGGCGCGCAAGAGCGTGGCGCGCAGAATAGCGATATCGGCCTGAGTCTGCAACTCGTAGCGGCGCACGAGATGGGCTTGACGCACCTGTTCAACCAACTCCTCGCTGGTGACGGGCGTCCAAAGCAGCGCGGGGATGATGATGAAGCCAATGATCCCGATGATCACTTGTTGGAGGATCAGGCCGCTCGAGGCGACCGTGGGTTGCGAGGCCCACCAGCTATACTGGATCTCAAATGAATAGTAGAGCAGATAGAGCGCCGCCCCGATCACCACGGTGTAGCCCCAAGTACGGGCATTGATCTTTTGGAGCAGCATGCCGCCCGGTGACCAAGGAATAAGAAACGAGGTCAGGCTGGGCGGCGCGAGCACAAGAATCGCCGTAAAAGCCCCGGCGATGACCCAGTTAGCCGTAAGTTGGCTCTGCACGCCCCACCAATAGACCGCCGAGCCGATCATGGCAATCACCGCAAGGAAGGCCAACAATGACTTGGCGGTGAACTGCGATCCCCCACCGCGTCGTCGCTGTTGGCCCCGTACCATGTCAAGGTATTTGCTACTCACGGTGTATCCTTAATCGTAATCAGTTTGCTTTTTTAATGCGCTTACCGTGGGCTGATGCTCGGCGTTGCAAAGACATACGTTTCGATCCACTCGCTGTACCCAGCCAACTTGATGCGGTCAAGCAGTGCAGGCGAGAGGGCCGTCAGCCGATAACTTATATTAACATGGTAAGGCACTTCGAGGGCGGGAACGCCCTGTCCACGCAGGGTAAAAGCAGCCTGGGCCGCGAAAGCGCCCGTAATGTGCCCAAGGATCACATGCTGTTGGTTGACCGGGTCGTACCACCACAACTCGCTGCCGGTCGTCGTATAGGCTTGGGGGGCAGGAAAGGGCTGCCGATCAATCTGCTGAGCGCGCCAGCGCTCCTCGTTGGAGGGTGGCGGCGGTGCGTGCAGCGCCAGAGTCGGCAGGGGTTCAGCGGACGAGGGCAAGGGAGGGGCTGACACGGTAGGCGTTGCGGGGGTGCGTCCAGTGGGTGCCGCCGTAGCCGGGGTAGGCGTAACACTGCTTGGCGGAGACTGGCTCATTGTAGCCGGCGTCACCGGGTTGGCGGTGGCGACCACCGTTGGCGACGGGCGAAGCAGGGGTGGGGCAACGCTGATGGGTTGCCCAGTCTGGAGCGCCTCCATACAGCCGGTGAGCAAGGAAACGACCCAAGCAAGCACAACGAGCGTCCCAGGCCAACCTTTGCCCATCCTTCTGATCGTGGCAGCGAGGGCGCGGGGAAGGAGATGATATGGCTTCAGCTTGGCTCTCTTTTGCTGCGGCACGCTAACTCTAGCATAATCCGACCGTTTTCGCTCAAGAGTATAACCCCCGTGTAAGCCCTATGTCAAATATGGGTGTGGCGTAAAGTCTTGCAGCTAGGCAGCGTCAGCGCGTTCGCGCTGGCGGCGTACGCTCCAAGCGCGACGCCAGGAGTGAACGGGCTTCGCCTCCGGCTCCACAGCGGGTGTGGGGAGCGACTCGACCACTGGGATGGACAGCGGTGCGCGCACTGCCACACCCTCCGACCGTTTGGGTGCGGAACGTTGGGCGCGCATGCCGTGCCGTCGCAGCACCACCTCCCTGCGTTGCTCGTGCTCAATCACCGTCCACGTCTCATCCCAACGGTCAGTACAGACGGCGTTGCGTAGCGCCAGGAGCGGATTGACGTTCGCGTCGGCCCAGTGCATGCCCGCCCCCTTGAGCCGATCTTCGACCACCAGTTTGTTGGCGCTCTCCACCATGCCGCTACCGATGGGCCACCCTTCCGCCACAAACTGTGGGTACTGCATCTGCGCAACCCGCACCTGTGGTGCTGTCCACACGCCGCGAGAAGTACGAGCGGTTGGTGGTCGCCACGACCGGGCCGTCCGGCGTCGTGCGGGGTAGCTGTACCTCACCCACCGCGAGCGTCCGCACCTCGGTTCATTGACCGTGGACGAGCGGGATCATGGCCCCATCCACACGGAGGAGGAGCGTGTCGGGGGTGCAAGGCGGGGCGGGATGCTCGTGGAGGATGCGGGTCGCTGCGGTTGTTTCGTGCGCGACGAGCACGGCCCCCGCCGCTTCGGTGCGGCGACGGGCCGTAGCGGGATGCATCTCGGCACCGGTGAACCACACGCGTTCGCGGGTGGCTTTGGCGAAGGAGGGGCTATGCGTGCTGAGGCGAACCAAGGCTTCCTGAAGCCGTGGGGTCAGGCTCCCAGGGAGCAGGCCCAGTTCCTCATCCAGGGGTGTAAAATACAGTTAGGAAGATACCGTTGGCGAACCCTTACTCAGCGCCACGCTCACGTGGCAACCGGTGCCATTTTGGCAAATGCAGAGCGCCTTGTTTGGGCATGGCGCGGGTCAGCGAACCACGCGGCCAGCCGCATAACGTTGCGTGATGCCGCAATCAACAGGTGCAGGAGCCGGGTTTTGGCCATGCCGATAGACCGCGAGCGCCGCAAATCGCTCGTGCGCGTAGCCTGAGCAATGGTACCCTCAACGCCGGCGCGGCTCCGGTAACGAGCTTTGAACACGTCCGTGTGTTGGCGGTGGCGTGCCGCCTGGAGCGCAACAGCGTGTTCTTGATCACGAATCGTCAGGGAGCGTTCCCGTGGGGAGGAGACGCAGTGGGAGCGCGAGCCACACCTCCGACCATCGTCGGCGGCAAAGTGGATCGTGACCACAGCATGCCCTTGCTTGTTCTGCGTGGATCGCCAACGCACGCTGGGTTTTCCCTGCGGACAGGTGGCCTGTTGGGCCTCCCAGTCAAGCACGAAACACGAGGCAGCAAAGCCTTCCTTCGCTTTGGCTTGCCATCCCGGTTCCGGTGTCGTCGGACCGACCAGATCAATCTGCGCCTGTTGGCTCTGCACCAATCGCTCGGCGGTGACAGCGCCGGCATCCACCACATGCGCACCAGGGACGACCTCTCGCGCATCCAACTGCGCTTGGATTGCCCCAGTCATGACGTGATCGGGGGGCGTGGACGGCGTGGTCTGGACGTCGGTGAGCACATGCGGATGATCCGCGTCACAGGTTTCGGTCAGATGCACCTTGTAGCCGACCCACTCGGTTTCGCGCTTCTTGCTGGAGCGCGCCTCGGGGTCATATGGCGAACTGATCAGCACCGGGGCCGGAGGCAAAGCTTTTGCGATGCGCCAGCGCAACGGGGCATCGGGTGCTACATCATACAGCAATCCTCTTGGAATCGTAAAGAGGAGTCAAGGCTTTAGCCGGCTGAAGCCTTGACTCCTCTTCACGACCTGCATAGGATTGCTATAGAACTGTTGCGTCCATACCTGACGCAACACCTGCACCGCTGGAATCTCGCCCAGCCAAGCGGGAGCATGCGGGTCGTCAAGGTGCGTAAGCACCTCCCATCCGTCCGTGCCAATCTGTGCCGCCAGTTCAGTTCATACCGGGCATCTTTACCTTTCGGTAAGCGGTACGCGTTCACGGCACGACGGTAGCGGTCGAACCATACGGGTGGCACCCATGTCTGGACCCAATCTGCGGCGACGGTCGCAAGGACATGTAACGCATGGCGCAGGGTTTCACCGATGCACGCCAACCGATTGAGCACATGAATTGCCGCCAGGACGTGCGTCGAATCGGTGCGCTGACGCCCGCTGACCTTGAGAAAACCTTGCTCACGAAAAAGGGTACGCATGGTCTCAAAGCGCAATCATTCCGCGTTGCCCGTGATCAAGCGTGTGCGAAATGCGGATAAAACCGAGGAGTCGAAGCCCGAGTCGGTCAACTCGAGCGCGAGGGCGTATTTCCAGTCGATTCGTCCGCGCACGGAATCAGCGGTTTGGGCATCCGAAAGCCCTTCGGCAAATTGCACGATCGAGATGAGGGCCAACTGCGCGGGTGCGGCGGCCGGTTGGCGATGCGGTGCGCGTCATGGCCCGTCGCGCCGCCGATGAATTGGAGTTGCCGCTCTACGATGAGGCGCTGGTGGAGGCCGTGCTGCGCCGGTTGCGCCCGTTGCGCGAAGGTGCCCAGACCCTGCCCGAGTTGCCGA
>CAIRDL010000978.1 GCA_903877345.1 uncultured Oscillochloris sp.
AGAACGCATGGACGTTCAATTCTCTGCGTGCTCTGCGCGCTTTTGTGGCAAAAGAACCGTCCTGGCAGCGGTGTGACCGTGCCAGCGTGCGCGCAGAAGTCGTACCGGATGTGGCAGCAGAACCGCGCAACCGCCCTCTTCCGTATGCTTGCCGACCAAGGAAGCATGTTTTGGGTAAGGGTATGAAGCGGGAGAGGGGGTTGGGGGTGAGGGATGGCGCGGCAACAGGACTTTGCAACCGCCATGACTGTTGAGTACACGACCTTGACAGTATGCGGGCTTTCGCATATATTTCAATAGTCATTGAAGTATATGCGGAGCGGTACATCTAAAACGTCCCGGTCGCTCCCATGATGCGCGATCGGTGACCAAGTCGCGCCCTGACCGATCACACCTCACGCGTAGATCGCATGTGATTCCCAGAAAGTAGCACCCTTTACATGTCCACCCCATCCACAGGTACAGCGCCCGCCCACACCCCCAGCGTTGCCGGCAAGCTCTCGGTACTTGATCGGTTTCTGACGCTCTGGATCTTCCTGGCTATGATCATCGGTGTAGCGATGGGCTACTTCTTCCCCGGCGTCGAGGGCTTGATCAACCGCTTCCAGCTTGGCACCAACAACATCCCGCTTGCCATTGGCCTCGTGCTGATGATGTATCCGCCCTTCGCGAAGGTCAAATATGAGGAACTGGGCGAGGTTTTCCGCGACAAGAAGGTGTTGGGCCTTTCGCTCGTCCAGAACTGGGTCGTCGGGCCCATCCTCATGTTCGCGCTGGCGACCATTTTCCTGCGCGATTACCCCGCGTATATGGTCGGCCTAATCTTGATCGGCTTGGCACGCTGTATCGCGATGGTTATCGTCTGGAATGAATTGGCGAAGGGCGACACCGAGTATGCCGCCGGGATTGTGGCCTTCAACAGCCTCTTCCAGGTGCTGTTCTACAGCGTGTACGCATGGATTTTTCTCACGCTGCTGCCGCCACTCTTCGGTCTCCAGAGCAGCGTCGTGCAGGTCGGGATCGACCAGATCGCGCAGAGCGTCTTGATCTACTTGGGCATCCCGATGCTGGCCGGCTTCCTGACCCGCTTTGTGCTGTTGCGGACGAAGGGGCGCACATGGTATGAGCGTATTTTTGTGCCACGGATCAGCCCACTGACCCTGATCGCGCTGCTCTTCACCATTGTGCTGATGTTTAGCCTGAAGGGCGAACTGATTGTCCAGATCCCGCTCGATGTGCTGCGGATTGCCGTCCCGCTGCTGATCTACTTCGTCGTGATGTTCCTCGTTAGCTTCTGGATGGGCCAGCGCATCGGCGCAGATTATCGGAAGACCACCACGCTGGCTTTTACCGCAGCAAGCAACAACTTTGAACTGGCAATTGCCGTGGCAGTGGCCGTCTTCGGCATCGGCTCGGGCGCGGCCTTCGCGGCGGTGATCGGCCCCTTGGTCGAGGTGCCGGTGATGCTTGGGTTGGTGCATGTGGCCTTCTGGTTCCAGCGCCACAGCTTTGCGCCCGAGTCGCCC
>CAIRDL010000979.1 GCA_903877345.1 uncultured Oscillochloris sp.
GCAAAACTTGGGCGAGGCGATTAGCGCCAAAGGCGGGTGGGCCGAAATTGCCACCCAACGCGGCTTTGCGCCCGGTTCGCCGCAGCACACCAAGGCGGAAGGCTGGGGCTTCGTGAAGTTCGGCCATACTTCGCCGCTAACCTCCAACAGTGGCACCCAAACCCTCGCTCTGCTCGCCTATGCCTACTACCAAAAAACCGCCAACTTACGCTCAGACGACATCGAAGCTCCGGCTTTCCAAAATTGGCTCGAAAGCATTGAGCGTGCGACGCTCGATTTTGGTGAAAGCACCGGCACGCTGATGACGAATATGGTGCGCTTCGGGCCAAGCCGCTTCGATGTGGTAATGGTCTACGAAAACCTCGCGATTGAAGGCGTCGAAAACGCGCAACGGCAATGGAACCAGCCCATTCACATCTACTACCCGCCCGCCACCATGCTCAGTGATCACCCGTATGCGATCCTCGACACGCCGCTAACCACAGCGGACGAACGCGCCGCCGCCGAGCACTTCCGCACCTTCCTGCTCTCCGAACCGCTCCAGACCCTCGCCCTCCAGTACGGCTTCCGCCCTGCCAATCCGCAAGTCACGCTTACCAGTGGTGGCAGCACCAACCCCTTCACCAAACTCGCCACCTATGGCCTTCAGGTGGACATTGCCCAACAAGTCGAGACGCCGTCGAGTGAAGTGACCCGCGAGCTGATTGAGTTGTGGGAGCGCCGCATCGCACCGCTGACGCTGAAGCAACCCTGAGCTTGGCCGGAACTTGTCAAGGGAGACAGTTTTGTTATGGGCAACCCGTACCTCCTCGCTGCTCGGCAGCCCCTCGCTCTGATCGTGTTGCTTCTGGCCGTGCTGGACGGACTAACGGTTTACTGGTGGCTGTTGCCGTTGGGCCTCGTGGCCTACGGGCTAATGGTCTTCCTGCGGGGGCGCGATCCAGCCCTCGCGGTGGTAAGCCAGCGCCCGACGCGCCCACGGCTTAGCAGCGCGACATTTCGCACCACGATTGACTTGATTGAGCGTACCCAAGAGGAAATCCAGCGCAGTGTGGCCCAAACGGAAGGCCCCGTCGGGCGGTTGCTGACGCGCATCACTGACCAAGCTCGCGAGTTGGTTGATCAAGCCTACCAACTGAGCGAGAAAGGGCAGATTATCGAGGGCTATTTGGCCCGGGTGAATCTCGCCGACCTGCAGCAGCGCATCAACAGCACCGACCGACAGATCGCCGCGACGCTTGATGGCTACACCCGCCAACAGCTTCAGGAGACGCGGACGGCGCTGAGTGAGAAGCAGCGCAATGCGGCGGATCTGACGACCTACATTGAGCGCATCCAGGCCCAACTGCAGAATATTCGGGCCAATTTGGAGAATGTGCTAGCCGAAACGGTGCGCCTACGAACCGCCGATGCCGTGAGCGCGGACTCGGCGACCAATCAGGTCGCCCAGCGCCTCAACGACCTGAAGAGCGACATGGACAGCTTTCAGCGCGTGCTTGACACGGCGATGGCAACCACCGCGCCGTAGGTGGCCGTCTGACCGTTTGTAGGCGCGGTTTGGAGCCGCGCCAACGCGACAGCAACGCCGCACGGCGACCGTCAGTACGCCGTGCGGCGTGGTGTGTATAGCAGTCCTATCCAGATCGTAAAAAGGAGTCAAGGATTCAGCCGGATAAAGCCCTGAATCCGCTTCACAATTCCAACTTAATACTGGATCAACGAGAAGATGGGGTACGGGGCGAGTTTGGCCCGCCCACCGAGGAAATTCAATTCGATTACAAACGCAAGTTCGACCACGACCCCGCCCGCCTGCTCGATGAGGTGCGTGGCAGCGCTGATGGTGCCGCCAGTAGCGAGCAGATCGTCAATCACGGCCACACGAGCGCCGGGGGCGAAAGCGTCGCGGTGGATCTCAAGTTTGTTGGTGCCATACTCCAGCGCGTACTCGATCTGATAGGTGTCGGCGGGCAGCTTACCGGGTTTACGCACCGGCACCATGCCAATCCCCAGCGCCAGGGCCAACGGCGCACTGAAGATGAACCCCCGCGACTCGATGCCCACAATCGCGTCAAGCTGCATCCCCCGATAATGCTCAATCAGCAGCCGCATGACCTCACTGAAGGCGGGGCCATTCCCGATCAGCGTGGTAATATCTTTGAACTGGATGCCCGGCAACGGAAAGTCGGGAACATTGCGGACTAGGCTTGCAAGCTCGATGTTCGCCATGGAACCTCCTAGAAATGGTCAGCGGTCAAGCGGCCCTATTATACCGCCAGACCTCTACTACCATTGCAGATTGCAGATTGCCAAGCACGGCATACCAACGCGCTTTGACGGTCATGCGAATGCAACTTATTCAAAGCGAACTGGTATAAGGGAAGCAGAAAATCTAAACTGTCCCGGTCGCCCTGTGATTCGTGATGCGTGAACCGTGACCAGACCGCACCTTGAGCGATCACGGATCACGGATCACGAATCATACGTCACGACGGGACAATTAAGAAGATCCACTCCCCTAAGCGTATGGAC
>CAIRDL010000980.1 GCA_903877345.1 uncultured Oscillochloris sp.
GCGTTCGCGTGGCGGTGGGGTGGTGATACGTGAGGGTGACGAAGTTGCCCGAGGCCGGATCACCGATGCGAATGACATCCCCAGCGGCGAGGTCGTGGCTGGTGACGCGCAGGCCCTTGGAGAGCAAGCCGTTGGTTGAGCCGACATCAACAATGCGGTGGGCCGCACCAACGGCCTCAATACGGGCATGGTGGCCGCTGACGAAACGTGAGGTGAGGACCAACCCATTGTCAGGAGCGCGGCCCACCGTCAGGGGTGTTGGCCCCAGGGGTACCGTCCGCGTCTGCCCGCCCTCCTGCACTTGGAGGCTGGCCGCTGGGGTTTGGTCGAGCAGCACGGTTGGCGCGGCGGCCTGGGGGCGAGGGGGTTGGGCGCGGCCACACTTGGTACAAAAACGCGCCTCGGGCCGGTTGAGCGGCGTCCGGCAGTAGGCGCACAACGTCGGGGGTGGAGTAGACACGCCGCGTGGCTCCTATGCTATAATCCTGCTTGGCCCCCAGTATAGCATCTCGCCTAAAGGCTGGCGATCCATTCAGACTCGTTTCCCACTTGCGTCCATGCAGCGCATCCGGCTGCGGCAAGCCAAATGCCGCAACCTGGTCGAAGCCTCACACCCCCTTTGAGGTGGCGTCTTGACCGACCAAGGCACTCGGGCCTGCACATCCTGCGGCGCACCCCTCTTGCTTGCCGCTCGCTTCTGTACCCACTGCGGAACTCCTGTGGGCAAAGCTCCCGATGAAGTCGCTCTCCCTGGGGGGCAACGGTTGCGCCTCGCTGCCTCCGACACCGTCAGTTTGCGCGAGCTGCAGATGGTGGTTGAGAAAGGCGTCGCCTACTGGAGTCGCCGTCGTGAGAGCGCCGAGGGTGTGGCCCGCGAACACGCCGCAAGCGCGCTCAAAGATCTCGCGCTGATTTTTGACAATTTGGCGACCCAGATCGCGCAGGGCCGCGACACGGTGAAGATTACTGGTCGCCTGCCCCCGCAACGCCAAGCCCCACGGGCCTGCCCCTTCTGTGGGCGTGGCAACCGCGAACAAGCACAGTACTGCGTCGCGTGTGGTTCGCCTTTGCGCCCCGGTGTGCGCCCCGCAACTCACGCGCCGCCACCACTGCACGTAACCATTGCGACCCGCACCAATGTGGGTAAGGTGCGTCAGATCAACGAGGATACGGTCTACGCTGGTGAATTCACGACTGCTGATGGAGCGATTGGTACGCTGTTGGTCGTCGCCGACGGGATGGGCGGCCACCAAGCCGGCGAAGTCGCCTCGGCACTGGCCTGTGACACGCTGAAGACCCGCCTTACCGCAGTGCTAAGCACTGGTGTGCCGACGGACGACGCCGGTTGGCACGAAATCCTGCGCGGGGCGGTTACTGACGCCAACCACGCGGTTTACACCCAGGCGGCGCAAAATCTCGCCCAACACGGCATGGGCACCACCATGACCGTCGCCGTGGTCACAGCGCGGCGGGCGCATCTGGCCCATGTCGGCGACAGTCGCGCCTATCTGGTCAACGCGGCAGGGGTCGCTGGCGAGAACCTGACCTGGCAGCAACTGACCAGCGACCACAGTTTGGTGGCGCGCTTAGTTGATATTGGGCAACTCACCCCCGAGGAGGCCCGGGTGCATCCCCAGCGCAATGTCGTCTATCGCTCCCTTGGTAGTGACCCGACGGTCGAGGTGGACACCGCCAGTCAGGAGCTCGCCCAGGGTGATTGGCTGTTGCTCTGCTCCGACGGCCTCATTAACCATGTTGACGATACCGAACTCGCCCAGACGATCCTTGCCGCACCTTCAGCCGCCCGGGCCTGCGAACGGCTGATTGCTTTGGCCAACGAGCGGGGCGGGAAAGACAACATCTCGGTCGCAATGGCCCACGTCAACTGAATGGCACTGACGGAGCATGCTATGCCGGTCTGTGTTACTTGCGGCCACGCGAATCGTGCCGAAGCCCGCTACTGCTGGCATTGTGCCGCACCGTTGGGCGGCTTTCATCCCAGCACCGAGGATCAGCAGTGGCTCGCTGCCAGCTTGCTGCCGAACGAGCCAGAGCAGGCTTGGCTCGTTGCCAGTGGTACGACCGGGCCTCTTGAGCCGCCCGCTTCGGGCGTCACGCTGGCGGCGGGTCAGTCCGGCGCCGAGGAGAAAATGATGAATCAGTCTACCCCGACCCTGTTCGCCGGTCGTTACGAACTGCCTACTGGCGATCTGGTTGGCATGATCCGTGTGACCGATACAACCCCTTGGCGGCACTGTTGGTCGTGCAATTCACTTACGAATGAGCCTGGGGATGCCTTTTGTAATGATTGTGGGGCCACCTTGGAACACCGCGCTTATAACGCGGTGCTAACGCCTCGCGACACCTTGGCCGGGATCGCCCTCGTGGCGACGATTAGCGATACGACGGCCCGCACCACCCTGCCTGCAGTCGTCGCGCAGGTTGAAGATGGCGACCGCGTCTTGACCATTCTCCAAGACAGCACCCGCAGTCCCCTGACGGTGCCGCTCGACGAGACGGCAGCCCTTGCCACTGGTGCCGCCCTTGCCCGCCTGACCGCCAACCTCCACGCGCAGAACGTAGCCCTCGGCCCAGTCGAGCCGAGCGACCTTGAGGCGGTGCCTGGGGGCGCGGTACGCCTGCGGGCGGTCAATAACCTGCGTCGGTTCTTCCCCAATGAGGCTACCGCCGCGATCCAGTCTGATCTGACGGCCCTGGCTGAACTACTTGAGCAACTGACCGCCACCCCGCGCACGACCCAGCGCCTCAGCGAAGACGAGGCCACCTCGGTCGTCGCCGAAGATGAGCCGAGCCTCGTCACGGTGTTGCGTCAGGTGCGTACTGGCGACTTGACGCATGCGGCAGCCGTCGCGGATCGGCTCGAAGCCATTTTGCTTGAGCGTACCCACCCCGTGGCGCTGGGCCAGTTGGTCGGCGCGCACTCCGATACCGGGAAGGTGCGCGACCATAATGAGGACAGCTACCTCACCCTGCAAATTGGCCTCAACAACGATGATCGGGCCCAAGCTTGGGGCTTGTACATCGTCTCCGACGGGATGGGCGGCCACGCCGCCGGTGAGGTGGCGAGTGGTCTGGCGGTTCGTGCCGCCGCCGACCTTATCCTCAGCGAATATTTGACTCGTGCCGTGCAACCTGACGCCATTTTCAGTGAGGCTGAGACAAAAGAGTTGGTGCGCCGCGCCATTACGCGGGCCAACGAGCGGATTGCCGAGGAGAGTCGGCGCCAGGGAAACGACATGGGGGCCACCTTCACGATGGCACTGGTGGCCGGCGACCGGGTGATTGTTGGGAATGTTGGCGACAGCCGCACCTACCTCTACCGCGACGCCAAGCTCCGCCGCATCAGCAAGGATCACTCGCTGGTGCAACGGCTGGTTGACTTGGGCCA
>CAIRDL010000981.1 GCA_903877345.1 uncultured Oscillochloris sp.
GGCATATGGGTTGACACGGTCGTCTGCCATTGAGATAATCCCGTTGAGCGAGCCATCGGTTGCTCCTGGGGTGTCGGTTTTTGAGACCCGTCATGCTACCAGAGAAACCGAACTCGCTCAAAAAGTCTTTACACTTCTTTGCCTCGCGCCCAAAAAACCTACCCCTGAAAGCTGGGGACTACCTCCCCCAACCCCTCCGGCGGCCAGTCGAGCACCTGCCCCCGGCAGATCTACGCCATCGGCACCGTGCGCACGTCGTAGCCCGCCAGTTCCAGCGGACACGTGCCCCGGACACGCTGCTGTGCGTCTGGCGTGAAGGGCGTGAAGCGGTAGCACCACGCGAACACCGCCAGGTAGGTCTGCGCTGTCTCGCTACGGTCGAAGCCGCAGAAGTTCTGGTACTACTGCGCGAAACGCCGGATCACTAGCTCGGTCGGGTTGTTCGTCATCGGACTGCGGTCGCTGTCGATGGTGCATCGCCTGGAAAAAAACGGCGGCAATGGCCGCCTCGTAATCTTGATTCAAGTCCGTCACGCAGATGTTAGCTTTGCCGCAGTGGCACACGCTGCAATCTGAAACATGACTAAGGTTCGTGGCTCTTTTTGCTACAGCCAGCCAAAAGCTAACCGGCGCGGAAGAAAGCCGTGAGGAGCTTGTCCCAGTGGGTGAGGGGCGGTAGTGGTGATTCGCTCGCATATGTCGGGGCGTAGAGCGTAGCGGTCAGCGGGAAGTAGATGGCGATGCCGCTGGCGTTGGGGTGACGGGGGCCGATCCCATTGGCGATGCGCGCCTGTTGGATTGCGCTTACCAGCGCCTCGGCGGCGGTGGCGACTTCGCCCGTCGCGCCGTGGGTACGCAACAGTTGGGCAAAGTGTCCCAGATCCACCGCGCTGAACTCAGTGCTTCGACTGGTAGCATAGGTGTCGGCAAGCGCCCGGGCGCGGGCCAGCGCCGCCTGTGACGTTGCCAGCGAGTCAAGCAGCGCATCGCTCAGGCGCCCAAGCTGCACGACGACTGGCTTGATCTTGGTCAGATCAAAGGCTGTGAGCGTTACATCCTCGACGCCGGTACCCTGGTAGGCGCTGAGATAACTCTTGACAATAGTTGACGCAAGGGTGGTGCCATCCTGGGTTGGTTGGGCGACAAGAGCGCGTAGCCAGTCCGCCCAAGCCCAGCCCTGCGTCGGCTCAAACTCGGCAGAGGCTACGGCGACCTTGGCGTAGGGCGCGATCATCTCGAGGACATCAAGTTGGCTCATCAGACAAGCGTCGAAGCCGATCATGTCGAGGGTGTCAAACTTGGCCCGGGCGCGTGCGATGGCCAGCGCCATCCGCAGTTCAGGCAGGGTGAGCATATCGCCGCCGGAGCTGTCGTCGGTGGCAAGACCCTGCCACCCGGCCCCGTGCGACCAAAGGATGAGGGCGTAGCGCTGGGCCGGGTAGGTGGTCACGCCCCACGTGATGAAATCGGCCAAGGTGAGCGGGTCGCCGGTATTCAGTTCACCCAAGTCCTGCACCGCCTGCGCAGCTTCCGGCTCCATACCGGGTTGCACGAGGAAGCGCTTGGTTGTGCTCCAGTCCCCAGCGGTCGTGTCGTCCCAGAGGTCGGGCGAAGCGATGCGGTCAACTTGGGCCACAATGTTCAGGTTTGCTGACGAACCCACCTCGGCGATCTCGCGCAAATTGTCGAGCGCGGCAGCCTCTAGATTGTTGTCGCTCGCCATATAGACCAGCACCGTCCAGTCGGCAACGCCAGCGTTGGTGCGAGGCACGGCAGGAGCGGTCGGGCGTTGGACGGTATTTGCTGCGGCAAGGGTGGAGACGTTGCCGATCATACCAAGTGTGAGGGAGAACACAAGGACGGCGACGGTCGTAAGCATTGCCCAAAGGGGGGTACCGCTACGTTGGGCCGCGCGCTGGGTTGCGTGCGGGTGAACACTATAGGTTAAGGCTGGCGTGTGGGATGGGTTGAATTGGAGCGGCAAAGGAACCTCATAATTCGCTGCTTGGGTGCCGACGCGACAAACGAACTATAAAGGAAACCTGCCACTTTGTGAATAGCCTTCTAGATCAATTTCGTATTAGTATCATAGGCTATGCTTTATTAGTACTAAAGGACTAGGCTATGGTTCATTTTCGGGGCTACACGGTCTGCCACTGTGTGACGGCTCCCAGGGCTAAAGCCCCTGGGCTTCAAGGGGATGCCGCCCCATCCCACATACCAGAGCTGTCCGTTGACAGAAAGGTTCCGACACCAGGAGGTTTTGCCCGGTACATCCTTCCAGCGGCTCACCTGACCTGCTAGAATGCCCTCGTTATTGCA
>CAIRDL010000982.1 GCA_903877345.1 uncultured Oscillochloris sp.
CAGACCAGCGAAGGCTTTGGTTCGCTGTTTCTGGCGATGGCGCTGTCGGTGCTCTTTGTCTACATGGTGCTGGCTTCGCAGTTCGGCTCGTTCACACAACCGCTGGTGATTATGATGGCGATGCCCTTCAGCTTTATCGGCGCGTTCCTCGCCCTGCGGCTGGTCGGCCTCGACCTCGACATCACCGGCATGATCGGCCTGATCATGCTCCTTGGGCTCGTGGTGAAGAACTCGATCCTGCTGGTTGACTTCACCAACCGGCTCCGTGGCTTGGGGGTACACAAACACGAAGCGCTGCGCCTCGCCGGGGCCATCCGCCTGCGCCCCATTCTCATGACCTCGGCGGCCCTGATTGCGGGTGCCTTGCCCACGGCGTTCGGCTTCCACGTCTTTGGCTCCGGTGAAGGCGGCGAGTTCCGGCGCGGGCTGGCAAGCGTCATCATCGGCGGCATGATTACTTCGACCGCCCTGACCCTGTTGGTCGTGCCGACGGTCTACAGCCTGATGGACTCGGTTACGTCGCGCTTTGCGGCCCTCGCCCGCCGCCGTACGCCAACCGCCGCGCCCGATGAACGGCCTGCCACGTCGCCGCCGTCGTCGTCGCCCACGTTGTCCACGCCCTCGAAGCCGAGTGGGGATTAAGCTAAGGTTTCAATCGGGCTTGACAGTCTAGCGATCTGACGCAAAGCTGCAAAGCCGCAATCTAAAATTCGAAACCCGACTTAGTAGTCTGGCAACGAAGTTTTCTTGCAAAAGCGTTGGCTTCGACAAGCTCAGCCAACGGACGCGGGCTGAGCCAACGGACGCGGGCTGAGCCAACGAACGCGGGCTGAGCTTGTCGAAGCCAGCATGGATACCCGAAGATTTCGTTGCCAGACGACTTAGCGAAGAAGGAGATAGTTCTGTGCGCCAGAAGATGCTCGCCGCTACCCTGCTTGCCGCCGCTCTGAGCGGCTGCGCCACAACGGCCCAACCGTCGGCTACCGTGGTGCCTACGATGTCCCTATCCACGAATGTCGCCCCCGGCGGGCCAGCCACTGGTGCGCCGACCACGGCGGCCTTGGCTCCCACCACCGTTGCTGGCACGACGGCCCCACGTATTGATGTGGGCGTGACGGCTTCGGGCGAAGTTACCGCCCGCCGGAGCGCCGAATTGACCTTCCGTGTCCCCGGCACCGTTGCTGAGCTTTTGGTCGAGGAAGGCGCGGTCGTCCAAGAGGGCCAAGACCTCGCTCGCCTCAACGCTGCCGAGCTTGAACTGACGGTGCGGCAGGCCCAAGCGCAACTCGCCCAGGCCCAAGCGGGCTACGAGCGCTTGGTTGACGGGGCGACCAGTCAGGAGATCGCCGCCGCCCGCGCCCAAGTCGCCCAGGCGCAGGCCGGCCTGCGTACCACCCGTGGCAGCGTGACCGCCGCCGATATTGCCGCCGCCGAACGGTCGCTTCAGTCGGCCCTCGCCCGCCAGGCCGACCTTGCGGCTGGCCCGAAGGCCCCTGACATGCAACAGGCCCAAGCTGCTGTCACCCAGGCCCGCGCCAACCTTGAGATTCAGCGCACCAATCTTTCGGCAGCCAAGACCAACGCTACGCTCCAGGTTGAGGTTGTCGCCAACGCGCTGCGCGATGCCCAGAAGGCGTACTCGGACATGTACTGGAAAAATAACGAGATGGCGCGGAAGCTCGATAAGTACAATGTCGAGTTGCCCCAAGCTGCCCGCGATGCCGAGGCGCAGTTGCTGCGCCAAGTCGAGAGTGCCCAGGCTCGTTTGGAGCAAGCGCAACTGGGCGTGACGCAGGCTACGCAGAACGAGACGGACGGCGTGCGCGCCGCCGAGGCGACCGTGCGCTCCGCTGAGGCTGCGATGCAACGGCTGCTCGACGGTGCCACCACCGACCAACGGGCGGCGGTGGACGCGCAGGTGGCCCAGGCCCAAGCGACCCTGACCAAGCTCAAGGGTGACCAGCGCGCCGGTCAGATCCAAAGCGCCGAGGCGGGTGTCGCGGGTGCCCAGGCGAACCTAGCGCGCATCACCAGCAACCCCAGCGCCTCGGCCTTGGCGCAGGCCAGTGCCCAAGTTGAACTGGCCCAGGCCGGCCTCGAGTCCGCCAAGCTCACCTTGGCGAAAGGCACGCTGAAAGCGCCCTTCGCCGGGGTGGTCGCGCAGGTCAACATTGACGTGGGCGACATCGCCGGTGGGGCCAGCCCACTCCCGGCGGTGCAGATTGTGGACATCAGTGAGTTGCGGGTCGAGGTGAACGTCAGCGACACCGATGTTGCCCGCGTGCGTGAAGGTATGGGGGCCGTGGTGACGATTGACGCCATCCCCGGCCAGGCGCTGGAGGGGAAAGTGACCTACATCGCCCCGACCGCGACGGTGGTGGGCAATGTGCGTACCTACGCCGTGCGCGTCACGCTTGACCAGAACCACCCGGCGGGCCTGCGGGCCGGAATGAGTGCCCGGGTCGCCATCAGTGTTGATGGTTAGGTTAAAAAGGGCAATACCGCAGAAGGAACGCGGTGAGGCGTCTTGTCATTCTGAGCGAAGCGAAGAATCCCGGCCGGGACCCTTCGCTTCGCTCAGGGCGACAGCGTTCCTTATGCGCTACTGCGTTAAAGGTCTTCCTTGCGCGAGCGGAGCGCGGGTGCGTTCCGCTCGCACTTTTAGGTTTGCGTTATGACAGCTTCACTGCGCGAACGCCGAAAGGCGCTGTTACGGGACGAGATTCTCGAGGCGACCCATCAACTGATGGCCGAACGGGGCTATGCGGCCCTGTCTATGGACGACCTCGCGGCCCGCGTTGGCGTCTCGAAGCCGACACTCTACAATCAGTTTCCCACCAAAGATGATTTGGTGGCCGCGATGGCGATCCAGTTGATCGAACGCACCTTCAGTCAGGTCACGGCGACGGGCAGCGCCTCGCCCCTCGAACGGTTGCTCCGCTTCCTCCACACCAGCGTCAGCCTCCAGATTGCTCATCGCACCAATACGATGCAACTCTGGCTGCCCGAAGTGCTCGACATCCTCGAGCGCCACCAACGCTCCCGCGACCAACTCTGTCGGGTGGATGCGTTGCTGGTGGCGACCATTCACGAGGCCATCGCCGCTGGGGAAATTGACCCCGCCATTGATGTCGCCAGCGCCGTGCGGATCTTTTTCGCCCTGAACATTTCGCCGAGCATTGGCCGCCTCAGCATTACGGGCGACCCTGACCCCACGCATCTCGCCGA
>CAIRDL010000983.1 GCA_903877345.1 uncultured Oscillochloris sp.
CGGCTATCGGCTATCGGCTATCGGCTATCGGCTATCGGCTATCGGCTATCGGCTATCCCCAACGCCGCGAACGTCCGGCGGGGTAGCATGACTGACTACACTAATACACGCCTATGCCCGACTCGTTCTTCTCCCGCTGGTGCCGCCGTGCCTGGGCCACCCTGACGGGCACTGCTGCTGGGACGCCTGCCGTTCCACCTGCTGAATCCATCCCCCCCGCGCCAGCAACCGGCAGCGTTACGGTTAATGATGCTGCCCGTGTCCACGGGGTGATCGTTGGCACGAACCTCGGTACAGTGATCTATCAGCGTGCCCCCAGCGATGACGAGCGGCACCGCTTAGTCTGGTATCTGGAGGGTCTGGCGGAGAAAATGGTTGATCTCCCCCTGCGCGGTCTCGACGAGCGTCTGAGCCATGGACAGTGCCTGGCACTGCCCCACGTCTACGTCACCCTTGCTACCGCGACCCGCATTGAGGTCGCCTGCGGCACGGCGCACGATCTGCACACCTATTTCGAGGATGCTGATCCGCAACGGCCCTTGAAACGCGATTATGACCCAGATTACGCCCTGCCGGATGTGGCACTTTATCGGGGCGAGGGTCGTGCTGGCCCCGAGGGGCGCATGGGTGAGATCGTCCTCCAACGTGCCTGCACGGCGGTCGCGGCGGTACAGCGCCACACATGTCTGGCCCTGCTCGGCGACCCAGGCGGCGGTAAGTCAACCTTCGTACGCCATCTGGCCTGGGCACTGGCACAACGCGAACTGAACTTCCACCAGGCACCTGCGCTCACGGGTTGGGACGAACGCCGCACGCTGCTGCCCATCCTCGTGCCACTACGCACCTTGGCAGGCCGCCTCGCTCGCGACGGTAGCAGCAACGCGACGGTCTATGCGACCTTGCGCGACGAACTCCACACCTATTGCACCCACCAGATTGACGATGCCCTCAGCGCCGCTCTTTCGCGTGGTGCGACCATCCTGCTCTTTGATGGACTCGATGAGGTACCGCTCGAAGGTACCCCTGACGTTGCCGACCGCCTGACCACCGTGCAGGCCGTGCGGGCGATTGCTCGACGGTACGACGGGTGCCCTACCGTGCTCACCTGTCGTACCCGCGCCTTTAGCGACGAGTTGCGTGCCGAACTGGGCTGGCCGGTCGAGACCTTGGCCCCCTTCACGCTGGGCCAAATCCGGCACTTTGTCCCCGCTTGGTACCGCGAACTCGTTGCGAAAGGCCAGATTGACCAGGCCCAGGCTGACCATCTCAGTACTGGCCTCATTGCGGCCATTGGTACTCCGGCCCGCCCGCGCCTGCGGGCAATGGCCGGTACGCCGCTGTTGTTGACCTTGATGGCCCTCGTGCTCTACAACAAAGGCGAGTTGCCCCGTGACCGGCCTCAACTTTATGAGCGCATTCTAGAACTGCTGCTTGGCCAGTGGGATGAGGTGCGTGCAGGTCAGAGCCTAGGGCAGGCGCTTGGCAAGCCCGAATGGAATAGCAGTTACATCCGCCCGTTGCTTGACGCCCTCTCCTACCAAGCCCATGCCGGGTCAACCTCGGCGGATGGACGCGGACGCCTGGAGCGTGGAGTGGTCTACACCGCGTTGATCGACTTTTTCAAGCAAGCGAAAGTCAACGCCCCAGGTGATGCTGCGCTACGCTGCTTAGAGTACATTGAGCAGCGCAGTGGCCTGTTGCTCCCTGATGGGGCCACGTCCTTTGTCTTTGCCCACCTGACGTTGCAAGAACATTGCGCCGGACGCCAGCTTGCGCTAAACACGGACGACCCAGTGGCTTTGGTGCTCGAACACCGCACGGACGACCGCTGGCGGGAGCCGATTTTCTTGGGCGTAGGCTTGATGCCGCCCCTCGTGCTCGACCGCCTGTTGCACGACCTGCTTGAGCGTGAGGCGGGCAATGCCCCGAAGTCGGCAGTGCGCTGGTATCGTGACCTCATCCTCGCCGCCGAGATTGGGGCAGACCGTGATTGGACGTACCTACGGACTCGCCCCCAGGTGCGTGTGGAGCGTGTGCAGCATGCCCTGCGTGCTGGGTTAGTCACGCTCCTGGCTGACTCTACTCAGCCCCTCTCCGCTACCGAACGGGTACGGGCAGGCTTTCTGCTCGGCGACCTAGGGGACCCGCGCTGCCCCGTGACGGTTGAGGAGTGGCGGGCCGAGTGGGCGCGGGCGGGCCAGCCGGGCAGCTACTTCTGCCGGGTTGAGCCGGGTAGCTACCAAATTGGCAGTGCGGACGATGACCCAGCTGCTAACGACAGTGAAAAGCCCCAGCACACCGTGACTCTTGAGCAACCGCTCTACGTCGCCCGCTACCCGCTCACGAACGCACAGTGGCAGGCGTGGGTCGCGCAGGCGAGCGGCCAGTCTTCGTATTTTGCCGACAATGCTAACCTCAACCGCCCCAACCAGCCGGTCGTTGGCCTCTCCTGGCAGATGAGCAACGCCTTCTGCGCGTGGTTGAGTGAGCAGATCGGCGTATCCATTCGCCTGCCAACGGAGCAAGAGTGGGAGGCAGCGGCGCGAAGCAGTGCCGCCCAGTGCTACCCGTGGGGCGACGACTGGCGCGACGACCACGCGGCTACCGAGGAGGATCGCGAGACACGCGGGTGGGAGTGGAGCGTGCCAGTCGGCTGCTATCCGGCGGGCGCGTCGCCCTGCGGTGCTCTCGACATGGCCGGCAACGTTTGGGAGTGGACGGCAAGCGTGTATCAGTCCTACCCCGGTGCGGCAAAAGTCTTTACAGAAGCGGCGCGGCGCGTGCTTCGAGGTGGGGGTTATGCCGATAATAGAACAAATGTTCGCTGCGGGGCGCGGGGCAGGTACGGCCTCGGCAACGTCAACAACGGCCTCGGTTTTCGTGTGGTGCTTGCCCCTCGCTCGCACAAAGGTTCTGATTTCTGACTCCTGAAGCCTGTTTTCTGCATTCCTGAATCCTGTTCGGTGTAAAGTGTTTTCAGGTTACGATGGGGTGGCAGGTACGTCACCCATCCGGCGCGCCGAAGGCGCGGATCGCGATTTTTTTGGAGGGGGCGTCATAGCGTTGTCGGGGGCGAGGCGGCATCGTGGGGGGCGGGCGTGGGCGGGCGGGCAGGGCGAAGCAGCGCCACCACGTCATGCGACCGACGCACAGATTCAGGCGC
>CAIRDL010000984.1 GCA_903877345.1 uncultured Oscillochloris sp.
ACTAAGATCGAGTCCCCGCGAACTAAGATCGAGTCCCCGCGAACTAAGATCGAGTCCCCGCGAACGAAGATCGAGTCCCCGCGAACTGAGATCGAGTCCCCGCGAACTAAGATCGAGTCCCCGCGAACTAAGATCGAGTCCCCGCGAACTAAGATCGAGTCCCCGCGAACGAAGATCGAGTCCTCGCGCACTGAGGCGGTGCCCTCCCCAGTGCGCGGACTGGGGAGGGTGTTGGTCGCCAGTTCACGTTGGCGATGGACGCCTCGACGTCGGCTTTTCATGTGGCCTTAGCAAAACGTTACCCTTGAACGTGCGTTATCCCTCGTTTGCCGATGCCAGCACCGTCATGATCGTTGTGAGGAGGGTGCGGAGGCTTACTGGCTTGGCGAGATAGACATTCGCCCCCGCCGCCAGACAGCGTTCGCGATCCCCCGGCATCGCTAGGGCGGTCAGCGCAATGATCGGCACGGCGGCCACGCTGGGCGTGGCCCGCATGCGCTGGATCGCCGTCAGTCCATCCATCCCCGGCATCTGGATGTCCAGCACCACTACGTCTGGGATGATCGCTTGGATGTGCGCCATCGCTTCGTCCCCCGTCCGCGCCAGCGCCACCTGGCACCCCTGGTGGGTGAGCAGTTCGGCGTAGAAGGTAAGCGTGGGTTCGTGATCTTCGGCGAGTACCACCCGTGGGGCTTGCGCCCAGATCGGGAGGGGCGGCACAGGTGTTTCGGTTTCCGTTGCGACCATATTGTTCGCAACGGTCCACGGCAGGCTGACGCTGAAGCGGCTGCCTTGGCCGAGGATACTGGTAAGGCTGACGCTGCCACCGTGCAGTTCCACCAAGCGCTGCACCAGGGTTAGCCCCAGCCCGACCCCGCCGTACTGCCGGGAAAGTTTCCCATCCACTTGGGTGAAGGGTTGGAAGAGCCGGGCGTAATCGGCTTCGGCAATGCCAATGCCCGTATCCCAGACCGTAAACGTGATGCGTTCCTGCGCGGCATCAGCCGTGACCTCTAGGCCGACCGTCCCCTCCGCTGGGGTGAACTTCACCGCATTATCGAGCAAGTTGACGAGGATCTGGGTTACGCGCCGCACGTCACCGTGGAGGAACTCCACCTCACCAGCGATGCTGCGCTGGACGTGGATCGCCTTCTCGTGGGCCGCAGGACGGACAAACTGGAGTGCAGTCCGACATAGGCGATCCACCTCAATCGGTTGCGGGTCAAGCCGCGTGCGCCCACCCTCCATATGGGCAAGGTCGAGGATGTCCGACAGGATTGCCAAGAGGTGCTGGCCGCCTTGCATGACGGTGTCCATCGCCTTCCGCTGGGGAATATTGATCGGCCCGTATACTTCCTCGACCAGCGCTTCGGTGATGCCCAAAACAGCGGTGAGCGGCGTGCGGAGTTCGTGGCTCATCATCGCCAAAAACTCATCTTTGAGCCGCAGCGCACGGCTCAGTTCTGCATTGGTGTGGCTCAGTGCGTCGGCGTGCGTCGTAATTTGCGCGTAGGCGGTCTGGAGTGCCACTTCATCATGTTTGTGCTGGGTGATGTCGCGGCTCGTCACGACCCCCAGGATGAGCACACCGTGTTCGTCGTAGACCGGCGTGCCGTTTATAGACAGCCAGCGCATGGCGTCTGAGCCACATGACCGCAGGCACACCGTAAAGTCATCAAACGACTCACCGCGCAACACCCGGCTGATGGGCCGGGCCTCATCCGGGAGCGCATGACCGTCCGAGTCGAAAAACTGAAACGGAAGGGTCGAGTCGGTTGCGAAGAGCGCCATACGCGATTGGGGCGGCTCCATGGGTGCGAGGTTCAGCGCCGCCGGGTTGATCATCGCGACCTTGCCGTCGGGCTGGCATGCGATCACCCCCTCGTGCATCGTGTGGAGAATGGCGTCAAGCTGCTGCCGCTCATGCTCCAGGGAGCGCTGGGCTTGGCGCTGTTCGGTAATATCCTCGAAGATGGTGTAGACCTGCGTTGGCATCCCCTCGTCAGAACCAAGCTGCGGCACGGCCTGAATGCGAATCCAGCGGTAGTCGGTCGTAGCCGGATGGTAGATGCCCATGACCACCCCGCGCACCTCCCGCCCCGTGTGCAGTGCCACCATTGACGGGTGTTCCGCGCCCGGAAACGGCGTGCCGTCCTCGTGGATAGGGTGCCAGCGCGGATCGTGTGAGGTGCGCCCTTGCATCTGGCTCAGGCTCACCCCCAGAATGCGCTCAGCCGCCGGGTTCGCGTCGCTAATCTGCCCAGTGGCATCCTGATAGACCACGCCCTGCCCCATCGTCGCAAAGAGCAGGCGATAGCGGACCTCACTCGCCCGCAGCGCCTCCTCGATCTTTTTCTGTTCCGTACTATCACGCCCGACGACGACCGAACCGACGATGGGGCCGTCTTGGGTGCGGATGGGGGCAAAGTTGTGGCTCCCGGTCCAGGTGGCCCCCGTGTCTTTGCGCCGGAGGGTGTATTCAACATTCGTCGCCGTCTCGCCCCGCAGCGCCCGGGGCACGGGCCACTGCTCTAGCGGGGCCAAGGTGCCATCAGGGAGAAAGACCTCCAGAAAGACGGGACTCTCCGCAAGGGTTTTCGCACACTCGTCTTTCGTTTCGAACTTGTGGAAGGTTGCAAAGGCCGTATTGAAATCAATAAACTGCCCTTCGAGGTCGGAAATGGAGATGGCGTCCGTCACGCTTTCCAAGGTGGCCTGGAGTTTCGCTGTACTCGCCTGCAACGCCGCCTCAGCCTGCGTGCGGGCGGTGATGTCACGAACAATCACGAACATACCAATACGCGTTCCCGAGGCATCGCGGATGGGCGAACCGCTGAGTGCGATGGTGCTGTGCTGCCCGTCGTGGCGGACAAGCGCGTACTCAGCGTACCGGTACGGCTCGCCGTCGCCAGGCGGGAAGTGCGCCAGTTCGGCATCCAGCGGCGGCGGCATGCTGCGGGTGAGCAGTTGGCCGATGACCTGGGGTGCCGAGTGGCCGAAGATGCGCTCCGCGCTGGCATTCCAACTGAAGATCTGCCCATCCAGGGTCGTACCAATAATCGCGTCGTCCGAGGAGGTAACGATGGCCTCCAGCCATGCGTTTGTCTGGGCGTTCTGTTTAGCGGCGGTAATCAGTTCGTGGACAACGATTGCGCCGACCGTGCTGCCGAGTGAGGTGACGCGCATCCGAAACCAGCGCTGCTCGTGGGGCGCATGGCAGGTATATTCATGGATGAAGGTGTCGCGCTGACCCGCCAGCACCGCCGCAATGCCGATCGCGACTATCGTTGCGGTGGGGGCTTCCGCGCCGTTTGTCGTGCGGCAGACCGCGAGGTAATTGACCCCAACGCCGGTCGTCGTCGGTGCATCGGCCTCGTTGGCGCGGGCGAAGTCCGTCCACGCGACGTTGACTGCTCGGATGGTGCCGGTAGGATCGAGGAGGGCAATGTGGGCGGTCAGGGTGTTCAAAAGCGGGAGTGCGGACTGCATGGGACTCCTTTACCCGAAGTCGGGCTTCGCAAGGTCGAGCCGGTGGCTATTGAACTTTGAGCATTAAACCGGGTATTCGCAATACCGCAAAACTCGCCCGGTCACGCTGAGCAGAGCGAAGCGTCCCGGCGATGATGATGCACACCGGGACGCTTCGCTTCGCTCCTGAGAAACATCGTGCTTGTCACGCTGAGCGCCAGCGAAGCGTCCCGGTAGTTGTGCGGATTCATGCCGAGACCCCTCGCTGCGCTCGGGGTGACAGGCGAGGAC
>CAIRDL010000985.1 GCA_903877345.1 uncultured Oscillochloris sp.
GACTTTGCAACCGCCATGCGTTGACGCCTTCGTTCCCTTGTAGGCAAACCTAGCACGGTGCTACAATACATAATCAGCAAATGGTATCTTGGAATGCCGCAGGCATGGTGCGGTGCTTAGACAAGGTTCGTGGCTACGTTACCGTTTTGGCCTCCGCAGCGCGTCCTATGGCGCTCGACCTGAACCCTGAACCCCGACCTCTGAACCCTTGTTTTACCTAGAAAGTCGCAGACGACCATAGACGAGTTACATACGCAGGACGGGAAGCGCCTGCACGCGACGACGACACCCCGTACCCGCGTCCTGCTCATTGGGGCCGAGATCGCGAGCCGTAAGCTTGCATGGAGCGCCGAGGACTCGTTACGCGAGTTGGCGCTGCTCGCTGATACGGCGGGGCTTGAGGTGGTGGGCCAGCTCTTCCAGCGCCTCGACCAGCCCGTCCCCAAGTTCTTCATCGGCCCTGGTAAAGTGCAAGAGGTCGCGGCGCTCCGTGAGCAGACCGGGGCGGGCTTGCTTATTTTTGATGATGAACTGAGTCCCAGTCAGACCCGCAATCTTGAAGAGGAACTGCAAGTAGGCGTCATTGACCGTACCGCGCTCATTCTCGACATCTTCGCTCAACACGCCCGCACCCACGAAGGCCGCCTCCAAGTTGAGTTGGCCCAGTATCAGTACTTGCTGCCACGCTTGCGCCGCCAGTGGACGCACTTGGAACGGCAGGCGGGTACGGGTGGTGGCACTTCGGCAGGTGGCGTGGTCGGGCTCCGTGGCCCCGGCGAGACGCAACTCGAGATTGACCGGCGCTTGATTGACCGCCGCATCGCCGCGCTGAAAGCGCAACTCGCCGATGTCCACCGGCACCGCGAGTTGTACCGCAAGCGCCGCCGCCAGAGTGGTGTCCCCGTGATTGCGCTTGTCGGCTACACGAACGCCGGGAAGAGCACGCTGCTCAACGCGCTCTCAGGGGCCGACATTTACACGGCGAACCAGCTTTTCGCCACCCTCGACCCGACCACGCGCCAAGTTACGTTGACGGGCGGCCAGGCGGTGCTGCTCACCGACACCGTTGGCTTCATTCAGAAGCTGCCCACGCAACTGGTCGCCGCCTTCCGCGCTACGCTCGAGGAGATTAACGAGGCTGATCTGTTGCTGCATGTGGTTGACCTGACCCACGCTAATGCCCAGGAACACGCGCAGACCGTTGAGGCCACGCTGAAAGATCTAGGCGTCGTGCAGCGCCCGACCCTGACGGTGCTCAACAAAGTGGATTTGATGGGCGGGATTGAACCCGGCGCGATCAGTGGTTTGGTGGCCGAGATGGGGCTGCCCGGCGACTTCGTGGCGGTTTCGGCGCAACGCGGTTGGGGACTTGAAGCCTTGTGCGCCCGCATCGAGCAAGCCCTCGCCGAGGCGATGGTCACGTTTGATGCGCTCATTCCCTACCAGCGCAACGACCTCGTCAACCTCTGGCACAAGCGCGGCGTGATCGAGCGCGAGGATCATGGTGACACCGGCACGCACATCCTCGGGCGGCTGCCCCACGAACTGGCGGGGCAATTCGCTGCCTATCGGAGCGACAAGGGCTGAGGCCCAGATTTTAGACAAGGTTTCAGGGGTCAGGTTTCAGGGGTCAGGTTTCAGGTTTCAGATGCACTCGCCCTGACCCCTGACCCCTGACCCCTGACCCCTGACCCCTGACCCCTGACCCCTGA